>CAZKMN010000257.1:294-1524 GCA_964553905.1 uncultured Oscillibacter sp. | reverse complement strand
AAAGACCCGCCGCAGCCATTGGACGGGGACTTTCCCGTAGAGTGCGCCCCCTACAAGCCCGCCCAGCGCACCCCCCGCCAGATAGGGCAGCGCTGCGACAAGCGACGTCCCGCCACGGAGCAGATAGACCAGTGCACTTACCACGCATACGGGGAAAATCACGCCCACGCAGGTGGCATAGAGCTTGCGGGAGGAAAGTGCGCCAAAGCGGGAGAGAACCGGCACAAAGACCATGCCGCCGCCACCGCCAAACAGGCCGTTTGCAAAACCCGCCGCTGCGCCGGCGATCTGTGCAGGGAGGCGTTTTTTCATGAGAGGCCCTCCTTTTGGGTGATGTAGAGGCGCAGAGCCACGCCTTTGCGTGGCTCTGCGCGGGGCTTATTTCAGCTTAAAGCTCTCGCAGTCGGTGCAGGCGACCTCAGTGGGGTTTGTTTCGTGGGTGCCAATCACAATGGCGTCCAGTCCGCAGTATTGCGCGTCCTGACAGTGATGAGCGCAGTTATTGACGGTACACTTGACGCTGGTGTTGGGAGTACAGGCACAGCCGCCGTTGGTGCAATCTTTAGTCATAAAAAAATCCTCCTGCATGAAAATCTTTGGCTTTCGCCGCTTCCTAGTTTGCACAGCGAAAGATAAAGTATGTGTTCATGCAGGAGGAAAAAATTTAAAATCACGCAAAGAAACGATAGGCGGCAATGCCCGCAGCCAGCAGGAGCTGCGCTGCCAAAATGATGGGAATGCCGATGCGGAAGGAGCGGTGGAGGGTTTTGTGGTGAAAGACCTTCATCCCCAGCAGCGCCCCCAGACTGCCACCCGCAATCGCGGAGAGGAAGAGATTGCGCTCGGGAATGCGCCGGGTGTCGGGGTGGGTCTCTTTGCGCTTGGCCTTCCATTTGTCCAGACCGAACGCGAGAAACGCCAGCACGTTGATGGCGATGAGCCAGAAGAGCAAAAGCCCGCGGGGTGAGCCGATCAGCGCCCAGAGCATGTCGTTTTGAGCGGTTGGCAGAGAGAACTTTGTCATGGGAAAACACCTCGTCTTTTCAAAAAACCGACGAAACAGCAGTTTCGACCGATTTAGTGTAGCAGATTCGATGGCGTTTTGCAAGATGACGTGGAGAGTGCCCGCCCGAAGACAATTTCACGGGGACCAAAGGCGGATTTCTGCCCCGAAATGCTAAAATCCGGTTCTCCCTCTTGTAAAATGAGCGGGAATGGAGTACAATCATT
>CAZKMN010000257.1:0-284 GCA_964553905.1 uncultured Oscillibacter sp. | reverse complement strand
ATTCTGCGAGGATTTGCACCAAAAATGAGAAAACAGGTGAAGTTGAATGAGCTATATGAAAATTGCGGCCATCTATGCGGATGGGGAGACGCTGTCCGGCCAGACGGTCACGGTGGGCGGCTGGGTCCGCACCATTCGGGATTTGAAGGGATTCGGTTTTGTGGAGCTGAACGACGGCTCCTGCTTTAAAAATCTTCAGGTCGTGCTGGAAGCGGGCACGCTGGAGAACTATAAGGAAATTGCTTCCCAGAATGTGGGCGCTGCGCTGGTGGTCACCGGCACGA
>CAZKMN010000256.1:0-1531 GCA_964553905.1 uncultured Oscillibacter sp. | reverse complement strand
GCGTGCATGCGGGCTACGCGGTGGAGGAGGATGGGCGCTGGCGCCTGACCCCGGAGGGCTTTCTCGTGTCCAACCAGATCATCGGCGGGATGCTGGACGCTCTGGCCGCAGAAAAAAAGCGCCGGGCAGAAGCTACCGCCCGGCGCGATTATCGGGTCAATCTGGGGGAAGACGGACCCTTGTCAGGAGTTTAAAAAGGTGTTGGGGTCCACCACGTCCCCGTCCTTTGTGACGGAAAAGTGGAGATGGGGGCCCTGCGCGGATTCCGCAGCGGCGGTGGAGCCCACCGCGCCGATGATCTGCCCCGCCGTCACAGAGTCTCCCTTGGAAACCGGCGGCTTTGCCTGCAAGTTGGCATAGACGGTCTGGTAGCCGCCGGAGTGCTCCAGCGTCACGGTGGTGCCCATCAGGGCGTCGTCCTCCACGGAGAGGACCGTCCCCGCACTGGCGGCAAGGACGTTGGTTCCGGCGCGGGCGGCGATGTCGATGCCGTCGTGGGTGCGCCAGTCAGCCAGCGTCTCACTGTATAGCAGCTCGTCCACGGAAAAGGCGGCGAGCACCTCCCCCTTGAGCGGGGAGACGACCAGTCTGGGGGCCTCCGCCACCACCGGAACGTCCTCAAGCGGCACGTCGTTTGCCGTGAGATCCTCCGACGGCTCCTCCACCTGCGCGGGCAGCACGGTTTCCACCACCGGCGCGGTGGGTGTGACGGGCTGTTCCTCTGGAGCGGTGATCTGGGGCGGAGTGGTTTCCTCCTGCTTGGGTTCGCCGCCAAAGATCAGGAAATAACCTCCTGCGGCGATGGCCAGTACGCAAAGGCCCAACGCAATGCAGGATTCCACGCCGCCCGGCGTGGATTTCCATTTATTTGCCATGTAATGTTCCTCCTTTGTTTCGGGTATGCGGGAAGTATCGGCATTTTTGGGAGGATTTATACACGGTTTCGCCCTGTAAAACAGAAAAAAGCCTCTGCCCGCATCTGCGGACAGAGGCTTTTCGGCCTTTATTTGACAATCAGCGTTTTTCCGTTCATCTCTTCCGGACATGCCAGCCCCATCACGTCCAGAATCGTGGGGGCGATGTCGGCCAGACGGCCGCCTCTTCGGAGCTCAGACCCCGCGCCGCAGAGAATGAAGGGGACGGGGTTGATGGTGTGGGCGGTCATGGGACTGCCGTTGCCCTCCACCATTTGCTCGGCGTTGCCGTGGTCGGCGGTGATCATGGCGATGCCGCCCATTTTCAAAGTGGCGTCCACCACCCGGCCCACGCACTGGTCCACGGTTTCCACGGCCTTCACCGCCGCGTCGTACACGCCGGTGTGGCCCACCATGTCGCAGTTGGCAAAGTTCAAAATGATGACGTCGTAGGTTCCGCCCTCAATGCGCTCGACGCACTTGTCGCAAACCTCGGCGGCGCTCATCTCCGGCTGGAGATCGTAAGTAGCGACCTTGGGGGAGGGCACCAGAACCCGGTCCTCTCCGGGGAAGACCGTCTCGGTGCCGCCGTTGAAGAAGAAGGTCACGTGGGCGTA
>CAZKMN010000255.1:0-1537 GCA_964553905.1 uncultured Oscillibacter sp. | reverse complement strand
GGCGGCAAGGTCGAGCTGAAGTAATTCGGACGCACTTTTGCAACCAAGAGAGGCTGATCCCGTTTGGGATCAGCCTCTTTTTTTTTGAAGTTTATCAGGTGGCCTGCGCCCTTTTACAAAATAACGCAGAGCAGCATCGGCAGAAAAATGGCGGGAACGAGATTCATGACCTTGATTTTTGTAAGACCCAGCATGTTCAAAGCCAGCGCAATGATGAGAAGGGAGCCTACGCAGGTCATTTCAGCCACCACGTCGGTTTGCAGCAGCGGCTCGAGAAAAGAGGAGAGGGCGGCAATCGATCCCTGATAGAGTAGGACGGCTCCGGCAGAGAGCGCTACGCCCACGCCCAAAGAGGCGGAAAACACGATGGAGGTGATACCGTCCAGCATAGATTTGGCAAAGAGCGTGGTGTGGTCGCCGGTCAGCCCGTCCTGCAAAGCGCCCACAATGGCCATAGCTCCTACGCAAAACAGCAAACTGGCGGTGACGAAACCCTCCGAGACGGACACGCTGCCGTCTCCCCGGACCAAGTGTGCGGTCCGCTTTTCAACCCAGTCCCCCAAAGTCCGCATCCGGCGATCCAAATCCAGCAGCTCGCCTAGAATGGCGCCCAGCACAATGGAGAGGATGGTGACCAGCGTTTGACTGCCTTTCAGACATCCTGTGATGCCAATGAGCAAAACGCAAAGCGCCAAACCTTGCATAATGATGGCCTCCAGCCGCTGCCCAAGACCCCGCAGCCCTTCCAAAGAGCCGGAAAGATGACCGGCGGCCCATTGAAAACCCATGCCGATGATTGCACCCAACAAAATTGCCAACGCGTTGACAATCGTTCCGGTAAACATCAGTCCTCGCCTCCTTCGCGAGCAAGCAGCCGCCGCACGACCTCGCTGCCCAGAAGAAGTCCCGCTGTGGCGGGGACCCAGGGCGTGCTGCCCGGCACGCTCCGCCGTCCGGGAGGGGGAGCCTCCGTCTGGGTGGCTTCCACGGGCTGCTCGGGACTGAAAACCACCGGCTGGTGTACGATTCCGCGGTTACGCAGTTCCTTTCGCATGACCCGGGCGAGGGGACAGCCGTATGTGTCGGCGATGTCCGCGACGCGAAGCTGCGTGGCGTCCAGCTTGTTGCCGGTCCCAAGCGCCATCAGCAGGGGGAACCCCAGCCGCAGCGCCGTCTCTGCCAGATCCAGCTTGCAGGAAACCAGATCAATGGCGTCCACGATAAAATCGTAGTGGCAGCCCTCCGGAAAGAAAAGGTCCCTGTGGGCGGCGTCATAGGTCGCCTGTAAGGGGTGGAGACGCAGCGCCGGATTGATGTCCAGCAACCGTGCGGCCACAGCTGTGGTTTTGGGCAAATCCAATGTGGAGTGCAGCGCCTCCAGTTGCCGGTTGAGGTTGGTCAGGCTCACGGTGTCATTGTCTACGATCGTCAGCTCCCCAATTCCGGCGCGGGCCAGACATTCGGCAGCGTAGCTGCCAACGCCGCCGAGACCGAAGAGGAGGACATGGGACTGGGCAAGGCGCTGCTGCGCGGCTTG
>CAZKMN010000254.1:0-1566 GCA_964553905.1 uncultured Oscillibacter sp. | reverse complement strand
GCCACAGGTCTGCCCCGCATTGAGCTGACGACGATCGAACAGCCTAAGCGGGACATGGCAGTGCAGGCGGTGGACATGCTGCGCGACAAGATCGAAAACGGAACACAGGGCTATGTGCATCAGATTTTAATGCCCACTCTTGTCAAACGCAGTACCTGCCGGATGCTGGATGAGCTGGAGCGCTGAAATAAAAAAACGGGAAGCCCGGCGAATCGCCGGGCTCCTGTGATGAAAAGGAAGTAAGGACAATATGAAAGGCTATTTATACGACCCCCATACCCACACCTCAGAGACCAGCAAGTGCGGACATCTTCCGGCAGCCGACGTAGTGGATCGCTATGCGCGCCATGGATTTTCCGGACTGGTGGTCACGGACCATCTGCATCCGGAATACCTCTCCCGCATCGACACCACCCACAACTGGGATGCGGTCATGGACCATTATCTCTCCGGCTATCATGCCTCCAAGGCCCGCGGTGACGAGGTGGGACTGGACGTGATTTTGGGCGCGGAGCTGCGCTTCCCCGAAAATGACCGGGACTATCTGGTCTACGGCATTGACGAACAGTGGCTGCGCTCCAACCCCTACATGTGCTGCATGAGCGCCAGAGAGTTTTTCCAGAAATTCCACAATGATGTGCTCATCATTCACGCCCATCCGTATCGCGATAACGGGCATGAGGTGTTTGAGGACGCCGTTCACGGCTCTGAGATCATCAATGGAAACCCCCGCCATGCCAACTATAACGAGCGGGCGCTGGAGCTTTGCCGCCGCCATCCCGCATATTACCGTCTGGCTGGGTCCGATACCCATCAGGCCGGGGATGAGGCCAGAGCCGGCGTGATTCTTCCCGAGCGAGTGAAGGATTCCTTTGCCTATAAGCACATGATCGAAACCATGCAATTCCAACTGTGGAGCGTGGATGAATTTCAGAGCTTTGTGGATGCAGACGAGGCTATGCGGAAGGAGAACAAAAAATGAGCCAGTACGAGTCTTTGATTATTGGTGAGATCGCGCAGGATACCAATGTGGACTTTGATGGCACGGTGGTAAAGGCAACCGGCGGTGCAGTCTATTATTCCGGCTTTGCCGCCGCCAATATGGGTCATAAAATTGCGGTGCTGCCCAAGGCGGATACTGCCACAGTGGATTTGAAAGCCACTTTTTCCGCCTCCCCCAACATCACGGTGTATCCCTTGCACAGCAAAACGTCCTTTGTGACCAAAAATGTGTATCATACCGCGGACCGCGAGCGCCGCACCTCCACGGTGGATAGCATGATCGAACCGTATCGTCCGGAGGAGGTGCCCGAGATCGACGCTGCCATCTGGCATTTGGCGGGTCTTGCGGGAGGGGATATTCCCAATGAGATGATTCCTTTTGCCGCAAAGCGGGCACAGGTCGCGCTTGATGTGCAGTGCATGCTGCGCTATGTGGAGCACGGCGGCATGGTCTATCACGACTGGGCGGAGAAAAAAGAGCTGCTGCCCTCAATCCGCTTTTTGAAGACGGATGCGGCGGAGGCGGAGATCCTCACGGGGTTGACCGACCGGGCTGAGGCAGCG
>CAZKMN010000253.1:0-1590 GCA_964553905.1 uncultured Oscillibacter sp. | reverse complement strand
CCATCATAATCACCGGGGTCATGAGGCTCTGGCTCAAAACGCCGATACTCAAGCCGCGGTTTGCCACGATCAGCGCCACCTCGCCACGGCACGCCATTCCCGCGCCTACCTGAAGGGATTCATGATTTTGAAAGCCGCACAGCTTTGCGCCAAGGCCGCAGCCGATGATCTTTGAAATCACAGCTACTGCCAGCAGCGCTGCGGAAACGGCCATCAGGTTTCCTGTCAATGGCGGCAGCGTGACATGAATCCCGATGGAGGCAAAAAACACGGGCGTCAACAGCAGATAGCTCAAGGGCTCAAATTTTGCCTCGATATACGTTGCCTTCGGCGTGGCTGCTACGACCAGTCCGGCCGCAAACGCGCCGATTATATCCGCAACGCCAAAGAACTCTTCCGCGCAGTATGCCATCAGCAGGCACAAAACAAACGCCAAAACCGGATACCGCCGCAGATTTCGTCCCTCGGCGCGGGAGATCATCCAGCGGAAAAGCCACACTGCAAGCAGCCCTACCAACGCCGCAAAAATGAAAAACAGCAAAATTTTCAACAGAACCCACAGAAGATTTGTATCTTCCCCGGCTATGCTGGTAACAATGGTCAGCGCTACAAGGCCCAGCACATCATCGATGATGGCGGCTGCCAGAATCGTTCCGCCCACCTTGGTATCCAGTTTTCCCAGCTCTCGCAGCGTCTCCACCGTGATACTGACGGAGGTCGCCGTCAGGATCGTGCCGAGAAAGACATCTTCCATCAGCGTCTCCCCGGGAAGCCAGCCCAGTCGACCTGCCACCATGCCAAATCCGGTGCCCATGGCCAACGGCACCAGAACGCCGCACAGCGCCACCCAAAAGCCCGTCTTCCCCGTATCTCGCAGCTCTTTCAGATTCGTTCCCATGCCTGCCGTGAACAAAATGACGATCACGCCCATTTCACTCAGTTGGGATAAAAATTCTGTCTCAGTCAGAACATTTAGCATAGCGGGGCCTAAAATGAGCCCTGCCAGCAACGCGCCGACTACCTGCGGCATCTGGAATTTTCTCGTCACCATTCCCAGAATTTTTGTGCTGAGCAGGATCATGGCGAGATCCAGCAAAAAGTGATAGGACATGAAGCGCCTCCTTATCGTTTTCTCCCGTGGAAACGCGCTTTCGTAATCGTTTTCCTTCAAGAGGGATTCTATTTTAGTCCCTTTTTTTCGCTTTACAACCAGCAAATTGGCTAACAAAGTGGTTTTGTTTTTTTGTTTTTTATGAGATATTGCCAAAACGCAGGGCATCTCCCAAGGGAGACGCCCTGCGTTTTAACGACATGTTCACTTGACACGCAAACTGCGGATCGCGGCTTCCTCCGGCGTCACATACACGGTTTGGCAGGTGGAATAGATCACCATGCCCGGTCGCGCTCCGGATGGCTTTTTGACATTTTTCACCGGCGTATAATCCACCGGGACATTGCCGCTCTCCCGCGCCTGAGAATAATACGCGGCGATTTGAGCCGCCTCCAGCAGCGTGGCATCGTCTACGCTCTGACCATTCGTGCAAAGGATCGCATGGGAGCCGTGGATTTTTTGGGTATGGAGCCAGAGAT
>CAZKMN010000252.1:0-1602 GCA_964553905.1 uncultured Oscillibacter sp. | reverse complement strand
AGCTCTCGTCGTTTTCAACCGTTCTGCTTCCCACTCTGGCAGCGGCTACGGCGGCCAGCGGCGCGGTGACCACTGCCACCATGCAGCAGGTGAGCACGGTGTTTTTTGTAGATTTGCTGCTGCGGCTGATCGACCATGTGCTGCTGCCGCTGGTCTATTTATACATCGGCGCGCTGACGGCTGCCGCCTGTCTGCCGGACAATCCGCTTCAGGCAATTGCCGGGGCGCTGAAATCGGTCATTACATGGATTTTGACGACAGCGCTTCTGGCTTTTACGCTGTATCTTTCCATTGTGAAGGTGATCTCCGGCGCGGCGGACGGCGCCACGGTGAAAGTCGCAAAGGCGGCAATTTCCGGTGTGGTCCCTGTGGTTGGCAGCATCATAGCCGAGGCGTCCGAAACTGTGCTGGCCGGTGCGGGAATGCTGCGAAATACCATCGGCGTTTTTGGAATGCTTGGCATTTTAGCTGCCTGCGCGTATCCATTTTTACAACTGGGGGTGCAGTATTTGCTTTATAAACTCATTGCGCTGCTGGCCTCGACCGTAGGCTCCGGGCAGCTTTGCAAATTGATCGGCGGACTGGGCGGCGCATTTGGGCTGGTGCTGGGGATGACAGGGGCGTGTGCGCTTCTGCTGCTGATATCGGTTTTGGCCTCCGTTGGCGCGGTGCTGCCATGATGGGAGCGCTGCGTCAGTGGCTCACGGCGCTGGTGGCGGTCACGCTACTTTCAACTGTGGCGCAGAGCCTGATTCCGGAGGGGAGCTTGAAGCGCATTGCCTCCTTTACCAGTGGGCTTTTGCTGTTGGCGGCTCTTTTACAGCCGGTTTTACGGTTGAATCTGACGGAAGTCCTGCCGGAATGGGAGCGCTATGAGCGGACAATTTTAGACCGTCAGGAAGAACTGGAGACGCTGGGAGATGATGAGCTTGAAAAACTCATAGCATCGCAGACAAACGCATATATATCGGACAAAGCTGCGGCGCTTGGCCTGCGGGTATCGGCACAGGTCGAGCTTCAGACCAATTCGGATGGAACGCCCGTTCCGGTGTCTGTAAAACTGGAGGGCTCCCATTCGAGATCGCTTGCCGCATGGATGGAAGAGGAGCTCGGAATCCCTCCGGAGAGGCAGGTGTGGTATGGAACGGAAGAGTAAAACCGAAGGAGTGCGAAAACTATGGGACAGATACGAATTTGCGGTTCTGGTGGCGCTGATCGGCGTCGTGCTGCTGTTGTGGCCGAGTGGGAGCGAGCGGATGCAAAAGACAGGCCGCGAACTTCAAAGCAGTGCAACACCGGTCACGGAGATTCAGCAGGAGATGGAGGAGATTTTGGGGAAGATCTCCGGAGTGGGGCAGGTGCGCGTCATGCTGACGGCGGATACAGACGGAGAGCGCCAGCTCGCACAGGACACGGAACTTTCATACAGCGGCCCGGCGACGGCCCCGGAGGATTATTCAAGAAGATCGGAGACCGTGGTCCAAAACAGCGGGGATGGGGACGAGACGGTGGTGACGCAGACGCTGTATCCGACGTATCGGGGAGCTCTGGTGGTCTGTCAGGGCGGGGATGACCCGGTTGTTCAGGAGAGGATTGCAAGCC
>CAZKMN010000251.1:0-1640 GCA_964553905.1 uncultured Oscillibacter sp. | reverse complement strand
CTGCTGACGCCGGACGAGGTGCGGATGCTGGATAACCGGTATTGCATCCTGTTCATCCGCGGCACACGGCCGGTGATGGACGAAAAGTATGAGCTCATGGAGCATCCCGCCATCCGCTATACGATGGATGGCGGCGCACCGCCCTACATCCACCACGGGACGGCGGAGCCTCCTATTCCGGGAGAGCCGCTGTTCCAAACTGATTTTGACAATGAAAAGGAGAATGCTGCAGCATGAAACATGATTTGAATAACAAGAATTTTGAAAGAAAGGCAAAGCGGGTCTATTCCGTCTTTGCCTGTGTCGCCCTGCTTCTGGCAGTCACCGCGGTGCCTGCGCTGGCGGCAGATGACCCGCTGACGGTGGTCAACAACCTGTCTGATTTCATTTTCTCGCTGATCCGCGCCATTGGCCTTATTCTGCTGGGCTTTGGCATTTTGCAGGTGGGACTGTCCCTCAAGAGCCATGACCCCTCTCAGCGCGCCAACGGTATGCTGACGGTGGCAGGCGGCATCGTCATTACCTTTACGAAGGAGATCCTCACTCTCATCACTGGCTGAAAAACGCGGCAGGGTGAACGGCATGATACCGTTCACCCTGTTCTTCCCGTAGGAGGTGATTTTGAATGGGAAGTGGAAACTGGATCGTAGACAATTTGAACTCTGCGCTGGAAATGTGGAACGGAAGGCTGGCAGAGATCTGGCAGCTCATCAGCACCTCGCCGGAAAACTTCAAGGGCGGCGGTGTCTGGAATGTCATCGTGAATATCAACGATGGATTAAAAGCTGTGGGGTATGCGTTGTTGGTGCTGTTTTTCGTAATGGGCGTGGTCAAGACCTGCGGCAGCTTCGCCGAGATGAAGAAACCGGAGGTGGCCTTCAAATGCTTCATCCGCTTTGTGCTGGCGCAGGCGGCGGTGTCGTGGGGCATGGAGCTGATGACCGGCGCGTTCCGCGTTGCCCAGGGCATGGTGACGACCATCATGGATTCCTCCGGGCTGACGGCGATGTCTGCCACCACATTACCGGACGAACTGGTGAGGGTGATCGAGGATGTGGGGTTTATCGACTCCATCCCCCTTTGGGCAGTGACGCTGCTGGGCTCGCTCTTTATCTGGGTGCTCTCCCTTGTCATGATATTGACCGTATATAGCCGTTTTTTTAAGTTGTATATCGCGACGGCTATCGCACCTGTGCCGCTGGCCAGTTTTGCAGGACAGCCCTCCAGCAGTATTGGCGTAGCCTTTCTGAAAAGCTATGCCGCCATCTGTCTGGAGGGCTGTGTCATCGTATTGGCTTGTGTGATCTTCTCCGCCTTTGCGGCATCCCCGCCCGCCATCGCAGACGATACGCTGGCGGCAGCCACCATCGTGTGGAACTATGTGGGCGAACTGATCTTCAACATGCTGGTGCTGGTGGGCGCGATCAAGATGAGCGACCGGATCATCCGGGAACTGATGGGGCTTGGCTGATTCAGCGCCACAGCCCCTCCGTGCTGATGGTATCCTCACCGCGCTCTCTGGCTTTGCGAACACGGTAGGAGAAATACTCCATAGCGGCAGCGTCATCCCGCGCCTGCATAACAAGATCGCAGACAAAGCGGATCAGCGAAAGCAGCCAGGACAGTACTACCAGCCCTAC
>CAZKMN010000250.1:0-1654 GCA_964553905.1 uncultured Oscillibacter sp. | reverse complement strand
ACCTCGTGACCTATGCGGAAAACGCATGGGAAAACGGCTGGGGCTATGTGTGGGGCACCTATGGCTCCGTCCTTACGGATTCGCTCTTCGCGTCCAAACTGGCACAGTATCCTGACGGCGTGGGTAACTATGAGGATTTCATCCGGCAGAACTGGCTGGGACGCAGAACAACCGACTGCGTGGGACTCATCAAGGGCTATGGATGGCTGGACACGTCCACCATGAGCATCAGCTATGGCACCAACGGGATGCCCGACGTGGGCGCGGACGGGATGTACAACAACGCCACAGTCAAGGGAGATATGTCCACTATGCCGGATACGCCGGGCCTCGCCGTATGGCACAGCGGCCATATCGGCGTGTACATCGGGAACGGCGAGGTCATTGAAGCAATGGGCACCAAATACGGCGTAGTGAAGACACAGCTATCGGAACGCAGTTGGACAGCCTGGCTGCAGGTGCCGTACATCAACTATATTTCAGAAGAGGAGGCAACACCATGAAAGAATCAGAAAACAAAACCTTGCACGTCCTGCGCGTCGAGCCAGGAAAGGTTCCCGAGGAAAAAGATATCGGTTCGGATCTCCACAGCCTGCAGGCAGAAGTGGACGGCCTCATAGAATGCGTTTATATGGATGACGGCACCATCATCGTAGTAAACGAAGAAGGTAAACTGAACGGCATGGAAATGAACAGACGACTCGGAGATGATATCCTCTGCGGGCCGTTTTTCATTGTCCGGGATCATGGTGAAGGTGACTTCGCATCCCCAACCAATTCACAGATCGAATATTACAAAAATCGCTTTGCAGAGCCCGAGCGGTTTGCAGAACACGAACCCGATGCAGAACCATTTATGCGATTCATTGCATTTTGATTGGAGGAAACGAGTATGAGCAAAACCAATATTACAATTTCTTTTGATGAGGAAAAACTGTCGGCGCTGGATTTCTCGCTGCACAAGGAAAACACCACAGCGCAGCAGCGCATGGAAAAAGATCTCGCCGAACTGTACGAAAAATCGGTACCGGAGCCTCTGCGTGAGTACCTTGACAGCAAGAGTGCTCCCGCTGTCAAGTCCAAACGTCAGGTAAAAGCATCTGCTCCGAAAATGCCTGCGGCGAAACCAATTCATTCGCCTGTTCCGTCCAGCGGAGAAGATAAGGCGAAAATGGAACCGATCAAGTGACCACACGTTGCCGCCTGTGTCGCCCTGTGTGCGGCTTTTGGACAGGACTGCGGGAAAGGAAGCCTGACAGTGCTTGACCGCCCTGTTGGGGCAACGTTCGAGGGCTTTGGGAGCGTGTACGATTTTTGTACAGGATAAAGCGGTGACATCATCACCGCCTGTCACACCGTCCCGCAGAGCGGGCCGGGGCACGTTTTTACAGGGCTTTGCGCGGTTTTGAAAAGAACGGCCTGACGCACCAGATTTGAGAGTTTGCACCGCATTTCGCACTATGCCGCCCCATAAACCTGCGTTGCGTCAGGCTTTTCCCATGCACTAAAGCCATCACTACACCCGGTTTCAGGAGGAAAATATGTCAGAAGAAAAATACAGATATACCGTCCGGCTTGGGCTGGATACGGAGCGCATGGTCAGAGGGGCGATGCCGAAAGACAACTGCCAGTCGCTCAATGAATTCACTGAAAA
>CAZKMN010000249.1:0-1659 GCA_964553905.1 uncultured Oscillibacter sp. | reverse complement strand
CCCTGACGGATTTAAAAGAAGAGAGCTTCAAAGCCGCCGGAGCCATGGTCAAGGCCATGAAGGACATGGAAAAAGAGACACGCGACGTCCTGTTTTATGCCATTGGACTGCTGTTTCGCAGCAATTTTAAGATTTTATTGGAGGATTGGCAGCAGGAGAGCGAAAAGAAAGCAAAACGAAAGTGGCCGCGAAAAAAGCAGTCCGGCAACACCTGATCTCTCAAAGTAAAGCGCTGCGCCCGTCTTACGGGCGCAGCGCTTTTTTTGATTACGGCACACGTTACCACTTTGTAACTATTTCGTTTTTACTGTCAGAATTTTCCACTTGTTTTCTTGCTTTTTCGATTAAAAGTGGGGGACATAACACTGTTAAGACCCTATAAACTTGACAAAAGTGGGGGACGGGTTTATACTAAGCAAGGTTTTTAAATTAGTAACAAAAGTTACAAGTTGTTTTTTCTCCTTGGTCCCCCTGTTTAAGACGGGCCAGCCTTGGGAAAAATCGGATAGAACGACACTGCAGGAGGTAAATTTTTGATGAGTCAAAACAGACAGCATCAACTGCACGCGCTCTGGAGCCGCCACAACCTGTTCCTCGTTGGATTGATGATGACCCTGTTGGTCAGTTGGGCCGCCATGGATCGGGCCGGTGCACTTTATATTCTCACCGGAACGGACGATGCCGCCATTATTCTGGACGAAAAAAGCGCCGAGGTCCCCGACCTCTCGTCCCAGCTCGTCTATGTCTCCACCAACAGCCACGGGTATGATGTGACTTTTTCTGCTGGACAGACGGTGACGGTGAACCATCAGGGCTCCGTCATTTCCATTCAATCCAGAAAAGAAACAGTTTCCGCCCTTTTGGAGCGGCTCCACATTACACCCGGGCCGCTGGATATGGTTTCCGTGGATCTGGGCGGACAGGGCGCGGTGCTGACCATCGCGGATCAGCTCACCTATTACGATCAGGTGACCGAAGCGGTTGCACATGACACGGTCCGCAAGCCGAACCCGGCGCTGGATCAGGGCACGGAGCGCGTGGTTCAAGCCGGCGTTGACGGAGAGCGCACCGCCATTTACGAGGTCGTCTGGGCCGGCGGCGAACAGGTTTCCCGCCAATTTGTGGAGGAGCTGAGCAGCACTGCCGTACAGGAGATCGTGGAATACGGAACAGCTGCCAAGGCCGTCTCCGCCAACGACCGCATTGCCAGCGTCACCAAAAACGAGGATGGAAGCGGCGTTCTGACGTTCCGCTCCGGCGCTACTCTGGCATTTTCTCAGGCAAAGTCCATGACCGCCACCGCCTACACCGCCGGTCACGGCGGAGCCGACTACTACACCGCCACCGGCACCTCCGTGCGGGTCGGCACCGTGGCTGTGGACAGAAAGGTGATTCCTCTGGGCAGCCGGATGTATATCGTCACCAACGACGGTCGCGTGGTCTATGGCATGGCCGTGGCAGAGGATACCGGCGTGCGCGGCAACGTGGTGGATCTTTACTACGACTCCTATCAGCAATGCATGAATTTTGGCAGACGAAGCTGCACCGTGTATCTTCTCGGTTGATTTTTCACAAAAAAGATGCTCCGGCGATTATCGTCGGTAAACCTGTCAAGGAAAAGTAGACACTAAAAAAGGAAACATTAAAAGCCCAGTTCGG
>CAZKMN010000248.1:0-1673 GCA_964553905.1 uncultured Oscillibacter sp. | reverse complement strand
ACTCATCAAGGCCACGTACCTCTATATGGCGGGCACAATTTTCCTGATCGGAGCGGCACTGCCTCTCATTTTGAAGCTGTACCACGTCTCACCGGAGGCAACTGCGTATGCCCGCACCGTCATTTTGATGCACGGCGGCGTGGCGCTTGTCCTTTGGCCTGCGTCTTTTACGCTGCCGCAGGCTCTGCGCGCTGCGGGCGATACGCGCTTTACCATGCTGGTTTCCACCGCGTCCATGTGGACGATGCGGGTGGGCTTCGGAATTTTGCTGGGCCGGTATTGGGGCTTTGGCGTGGTGGGAATCTGGATGGCCATGTTCATAGACTGGGTGATTCGCGTGGCCTTTTTTGTTCCCCGCTTCCACGGACACAGATGGGAGCGCATGGGTCTGCAAGAGTAAAAACCGCTGTTTTGCACATGCCGCAAGCCCCATCCCTTTGCTAAAAAGGCCGCAGACTTCTTTACCAAACGCAAAGCCGGTTCCCAAACGGGAACCGGCTTTTTGCAGTCACTGTGCGGCCAGACGAAGAATGGCGGTCATCTCGTCAGGACCGATTTTCTCAAATCCGCCAAAGGGGAAGCCGTTGGGCTTTTCGGCGCGGTGGGCCACCATGGCGGGGATGTCCTCCGGGCTGGCTCCCAATTCGGCAAAGCTGGTGGGCATTCCCAACGAGCGGAAAAACCCACGCAGGCGGGCAACGCCCTCCCGGGCGGTAGTCTCCGGTGCGGAAAAATTCATTTCGCAGCCAAAAACCCGCACGGCAAACTGGGCAAAGCGATCCACGTGACCGGGCAGCACAAAGTCCATCCACGCCGGGAGAATGACCGCCAGTCCCGCGCCGTGCGCGCAATCGTAAAAGGCGGAGAGCTCATGCTCAATTTGATGGCTGGCCCAGTCCTGAACCCGGCCCACGCCGCAGGAATTGTTGTGCGCCAGCATTCCCGTCCACATGAGATCCGCACGGGCGGCCTCGTCACAGGGGTCCTTCAATGCCTTGGGCGCGGCGTCCAGCACGGTTTTCATAAGCGCCTCGCACAGCCGGTCCGTCAGGGCCACGTCCGATGTGTTTGTAAAATAGCGCTCGCAGATGTGGGCCAGCATATCCACTGCGCCGCTGGCGGTTTGGTAGGCGGGAAGCGAGCGGGTATAGCGGGGATTCAGCACGGCAAATTTCGGCCGGATCAGATCGCTTTTGGGACTGCCCCATTTTAAATTTCCATCCTCCTGCGTGATTACGCAGCTATCGGAGCCCTCGCTTCCGGCGGCGGAAATGGTCAGCACCACACCCACGGGAAGCGTGGCGTCCAGCTTGGCTTTTCCTGTGAAAAAGTCCCAGAAATCGCCGCTGTATCCCGCGCCAAAGCCGATGGCCTTGGCGGTGTCGATCACGCTGCCGCCACCCAGCGCCAGCAGGAAATCCACGTGCTGCGCGCGAACGAGCTCAATGCCCTCGTAGACCTTGCCGCTGCGGGGATTGGCTTGAATTCCGCTCAGCTCCGCGCAGGGGATGCCCTCTGCGGCGAGGGAGGCTTTCACGGCGTCATAGGCCCCGTTGCGCTTCACGGAGCCGCCGCCGTAGACCAGCAGGACCCGACTGCCCCCGAAACGGCGGACCAAAGCGCCTATTTTGCGCTCCTCGCCCTCGCCAAAGGCAAACAGGGTAGGAGAAAAA
>CAZKMN010000247.1:0-1695 GCA_964553905.1 uncultured Oscillibacter sp. | reverse complement strand
TGGTGATGTCGGTCATGATGACCAGCACGTGCATGTTCTTCTCAAAAGCCAGGTACTCCGCCGCGGTGAGGGCCATGCGGGGGGTGGCGATGCGCTCCACGGCGGGGTCGTTGGCCAGGTTGGTGAAGAGCACCGTCCGGTCGATGGCCCCGGTGCGCTTGAACTCACTGACAAAGAATTCCGATTCCTCGAAGGTGATGCCGATGGCGGCAAACACGACGGCGAAGTTACTGGCCTCATCGCCGCGCACCTTGGCCTGACGGGCAATCTGTGCCGCCAGATTGGCGTGAGGCAGACCGGAGCCGGAGAAAATCGGCAGCTTCTGGCCACGAACCAGCGTATTGAGGCCATCGATGGTGGAAACGCCGGTTTGAATGAATTCGTTGGGGTAATCGCGGGCGGCGGGGTTCATGGGAAGACCGTTGATGTCCCGGTACTCCTCCGGCAAAATGTCGGGGCCGCCGTCAATGGGCTGGCCCATGCCGTTGAACACGCGGCCCAGCATATCGCCGCTAACGCCCAATTGCAGCGGGTGGCCCAAAAAACGCACCTTGGCGTCCGCCAGATTGATTCCGGCGGCAGACTCGAAAAGCTGGACCACGGCGGTGTCTCCGTTGACTTCCAGCACCTTGCCGCGGCGGGTGGAACCGTCATGCAGCTCCACCTCCACCAATTCGTCATACGTGACATTTTCCACCATGCGGACCATCATCAGAGGGCTGACGATCTCTTCTACGGTTTTATATTCACGAATCATCAGTTCTCACCTCCCTGAGCGGCAACCGCCTCAATCTCCTGCTCCATAGACGCTTGGATCTGTTCGTAGGTCTGCACATATTCCTCGGCAGGCACGCTCTTGGCGCGGCCGATCTTTTCGCGAGAAGGAATGGTAAAGAGGTCCGTCACGGCAGCGCCTCTGGCAATGGCCCCACGGCACAGCTTCTCATACTGCAAAATCATTGCCAGCAGCTTTTCCTGCCGGTCATAGCTGGAATAACCGTCGATATCGGTGAAGGCGTTTTGCTGCAAGAAGTCCTCGCGGATCATCCGCGCCACTTCCAGCGTCAACTGGTCGGCGGGAGAGAGGGCGTCCTTACCGACCAACTGCACGATTTCGTTCAGGCTGGCCTCGTTCTGGAGGATGCTCATGGCCTGACCACGGCTCTTGATAAAGTCAGCGCCCAAATTCTCATCAAACCAAGGCTTCAGAGAGTCCAGATACAGAGAATAGGAATTCAGCCAGTTGATGGCCGGGAAATGGCGCTTATAGGCAAGAGATGCGTCCAGCGCCCAGAACACCTTCACAATTCGCATGGTAGCCTGAGAGACAGGCTCGGACAGGTCGCCGCCCGGAGGCGACACCGCGCCGACTGCGGTCAAGCTGCCGCGGCGCTCATCGGAGCCGATGCACTCCACGCTGCCGGCACGTTCATAGAACTGAGCCAGACGGGAGCTGAGGTAAGCGGGATAGCCCTCTTCGCCGGGCATCTCCTCCAGACGACCGGACATCTCGCGCAGAGCCTCGGCCCAGCGGGAGGTAGAGTCGGCAATGACAGCCACGTCGTAGCCCATATCGCGGAAATACTCCGCGATAGTGATGCCGGTATACACAGACGCCTCACGGGCAGCCACCGGCATATCGGAGGTGTTGGCGATCAGCACCGTCCGCTTCATCAGGGATTCGCCGGTGCGGGG
>CAZKMN010000246.1:0-1754 GCA_964553905.1 uncultured Oscillibacter sp. | reverse complement strand
ACGACCACGAAGTCCCGCGTGCCGCGTCCCGCGCCGCAGAAATATTCTCCCACAGCCGCGCAGTCCGCATCATTGCCCAATAACAGCGGTAAATCCAAATGCTGCCGGAACAAGCGCTCCAGCGGCACGTTTTGCATGGGGATATTGGTGGTAAAAACCACGTTCCCGCCGGAGACGACCCCCGGCATACCCACACCCACGCAGCCAATATCCCCCAGTGCGCTCCCAGCGGTTTTTTCCGCCAGCTCCGCAAGCGTTTGGGCAAAGTGTTCCGCGCCCTGAAAATGCAGCGGAATCCGTTCCACCGACAAAATCGTTCCGTTTTGGTCCACCAGCCCGGCTTTCAGGTTTGTGCCTCCCACATCGATGCCGATATACATACCGCAGCCCTCCGTTACTGTTTGCTTGCGCTGCCGGAATCCGCACGCAGGTCCACCCGCCTTGCCAGCTCCTCCGCAGCGTTATAGCCGTAGCGCCGATGCCGGTTATTGAGCGCAGCCACCTCTACGATGCTGGCTAAATTTCGGCCCGGACGCACCGGAATGGTGACAATGGGCACTTTCACATCCATGATTTCCGTAAAATGATCTTCAATGCCCAGTCGGTCATAGATTTTTGTCTGATCCCAAGGCTCCAGATGGACAATCAAATCCAATTGGGAATCCGGCTTGATGGTACGCATACCGAAAAGCTGACGCAAGTCGATCACGCCGATGCCCCGCAGCTCAATATAATGGCGGATCACCTCCGGCGCCGTGCCGATGAGCTGGTTGGAGATGCGCCGCAGTTCCACGGCATCATCCGCCACCAAACGATGTCCGCGCATGATGAGCTCAATGGCCGTCTCGCTCTTGCCAACGCCGGAATCGCCGGTTATCATGACGCCCTCGCCGTAAATATCCAGCAAGACCCCGTGCCGGGTAATGCAGGGCGCCAGCACCCGATTCAAATACTCAATGGTATGGCTGGTAAAGTCCACCGTAGTTTCTTCCGTGCGTAAAAGCGTCTTTTCGTGTTCCCGTGCGCTTTCTTCACACTCCGGAAAGCAGTCCAACCCTCGGGAGATCACCAGCGCCGGGATATCATACAAAAACAAATCGTCAAAGCACTTGCGCCGCTGTTCCTCGGTCAGGCCCTTGAGATATGTCACCTCGGCCTTGCCAATGACTTGCAGACGGCGGGGATCAAAATAGTCGTAAAAATCATGGAATTGCAGACCTGGGCGGTTCACATCCGTGATGGTCAGCAGTGCCGTTTCATAATCGCTGCCGCGATTTAAAATTTCCAAATTGAATGCGGAGACAAACTCCGTGATTTTCATGCCGTTTTCATACATCGCGCATTCTCTACCTTTCCGGCGTGCGAGCGCCTTTCGCCGGCAAAGCCGCGCGTTGTGAACGCCCGGCAAAGCGGTTAATCTTTCACGATCTTACATTGGACCTTATTATATATGAATTTCCCAGTTTTCGCAATACTTTCGCCTGTTACGGCACGCCGACAAACGCCCTTAAAATTTTTACAGTTTTTTTGAAAATTCTTCTTGCAATTGCGGTCATTTTCTGCTATTATACCAGATGTGCCTGTTTGTAGGGCACGGAGTACGCAACAGCAAGGAGGTGCAACGGATGGCTAAGTGCGAGTTTTGCGATAAGGGTTTGACCTTTGGCATTCAGGTTTCTCACTCTCATCGGCGTTCCAATCGTTCTTGGAAGCCCAATGTGAAGCGTGTGAAGGCAATCGTCAATGGTACCCCC
>CAZKMN010000245.1:0-1800 GCA_964553905.1 uncultured Oscillibacter sp. | reverse complement strand
TGCGGGATCGGTACGCGCTGAAGCTGAAGGATCTGGAGCGGCAGAGCGAGACAGTGGAGCAGGTTAAGGCGGTCCAGGGCATCGATGACGTGAACGCCTATGAAGAGATTGCCGGCGGCTTTATCACGGTGCGAAATGTGGCGACCGTCGTCTGCGTGGCGCTGATTGCCATTTTGTTTCTGGTTTCGGTTTTCATCATTTCCAATACGATCAAGCTCACAACGTTTGACCGGCGGGACGAGATCGCCATCATGCGGATGGTGGGCGCTACCAACGGTTTCATCCGCTGGCCGTTTGTGTATGAGGGATTTTTGCTGGGCTTTCTGGGGGCGGTGATCGCTTTCTTCCTCCAGTGGGCACTATACGCGGCGGTGGCCCGGGGCGTGGATACCAACGATACGCTCCAACTCATCCATGTGATCCCGTTTGTAAAGATGTGGATTCCGGTGGGCGCGACCTTCTTGGGCGCGGGCGTTTTGATCGGCGTAGGCGGCAGCTTGTCCGCCATCCGAAAATTCTTGCAGGTGTAAGGAGCGTGCCATGAAAAAGACGAAGCATGGGAGCCGCATTTTTCGGCTCTTGATGACGCTGGCGCTGGCGGTGACGCTGATGGCGGCTGATCTTGCTCCGGCGCTGGCGGTCTCGCAGGCGGATATCGACGCGCTGAAAAATGACGCGACCGCCCTGACCAGCCAGAAAAAGGCACTGGAGGCAAAGCTGGACGCTTTGGCGGACGACAAAACGCAGGCACTGGAGCGCAAGAACCTGCTGGATCAGAAAGTTTCCAACCTCTCCGCCCAGATTCGCAATGTGGAGACGCAAATCGCGGATTACGCCGCATTGATTACCCAGACCGAGGCGGAGCTGGCGGAGGCTGAGCAGCAGGAGCAGGCGCAGTACGAGCTGTTTTGCCAGCGTGTCCGGGAGATGGAGGAGCGCGGCACGGTCAGCTATTGGTCGGTGCTGTTTAAGGCCGACAGCTTTACCGACCTTTTGGGCCGATTGGATATCATCCATGAGATCATGGATTCCGATCAGGCGGTGATTGACCAGCTTCAAGCGCTGCAAGAGGAGATTGCATCCAAGCAGGCCTCCTTGGAAACCAGCAAAACAGAATCCGAGGCAGCCAAAGCGGAGCTTGTGAGCAAAAAGGCCGATCTGGATACGCAGCGCAAGGCCGCCATCGAACTGGTGCAGAAAATCAATTCCAATGAGAATGAATATGAAGCCACCTTGCGGGAGCTGGATCAGGAAGAGGAAAATATCCAGGCGAAGATTGTGGCGCTTTCCAAAAGACTGGCGGAGGAGCAGGCGGCGGCCGGCCACGGCTCCAATGCGGCGCTCGGCGGGTACATCTGGCCGGTCAACAGCCACAAGATTACCTCTAAATTCGGGTATCGTCCGGCCAGTGCTACCAATGGAATCGGCTCCACCGGACACAAGGGACTAGACATCGGAGGCGTGGGCTATACCAGCGAGGTCCACGCGGCGAAGGCCGGAACCGTCATCGTCTCCCAGTATTCCAGCTCGTACGGAAACTACGTGGTGGTGTCGCACGGCAGCGGAAATACCACGCTCTACGGACACATGAGCAGCCGAAAGGTCACTGCGGGACAATACGTCAATCAGGGCGATGTGCTGGGAATCACAGGTTCCACGGGACATTCCACCGGGCCCCACCTCCATTTTGAAATCACGGAAAACGGCGTCCGGGTAAATCCCCAGATCTATTTGAAATAAGCCCATACATAAACCACCCTCCCGCTCCATACCATGGAGCGGGAGGAATTTCTATGATCG
>CAZKMN010000244.1:0-1801 GCA_964553905.1 uncultured Oscillibacter sp. | reverse complement strand
AAAAAATGAAAGTAGACACCTTTGGGGGTGTCTACTTTCATTTTACAGGTTCAGCGTCGTATTTACGACGCCGCACTTTTTCTTGTTTAGGACAGCTTTTGAAAAACATGGATGCGAAAGGAAATTCGCGTTTCCAGACTCTGGAGCGCTGCCAGCCGGTCTGTGCCGGCTTTGGGCGTTTTCCAGTAATAGGGGGTCATCTGAAAGAGATTTTGGATGTCCGTGGGATCGGTAAGGTGAATACGGCTCTCCACAGGGACGATCCGCTCGTAGGCAAAGCCCACGTAGGGGGTTTCCTTTTCCTCGTTGGGGTAGGGATGGTCGTACAGAACCTCTTTCATCTCCCAGAGATGCTGCGCCGCGGGAACCACATAGAAAAAGAACCCGCCGGGGCGCAGGACCCGCCTGAATTCCTCCAGCGCCAGAGGGGAAAAGCAATTGATGAGCAGCTCCACGGAGGAATCTGCCAGCGGCAGGTGATAGGAGGACGCCACCGCAAACTCAATGGCGCTCTGGCGCTTGGCTGCTGAGCGGAGGATGACCTTGGAAATGTCAATCCCTGCCATGCGGGGACTTTTTTGCGCGGCTGTGAGCGCCTGAAAAACGCCATCGGTATAATAGCCCTCGCCGCAACCGGTGTCCAACACCACAGGGGCCATGCCCGTGTGTGAGCAGGCCAGATCGCACAGGGCAAGGAGCAGCGGGCGGTAATAGTCCCGGCTTAAAAAGGCGCGTCTCGCAGCAGCCATGCCCTTGTCATCGCCCGGAGCGGCGGAGTGCTTTTGATTTGGAGAGAGCAGGTAAGCGTAGCCCTCTTTGGCAAGGTCGTAGCTGTGCCCGGCCTCACAGCGGAGCGTGCGCGCATCCCGCACCAGCGGCGCACCGCAGACAGGACAGGTAAAAAGGCTCATACGCCGGCCCCCCGCGTCACATCGTTGATCCATTTGCGGCTCCGCAGGCGGGCAAGACCCCAAGGCATTTTGCAGATATTTTCCGCGTAGATGCCAAGGCAGACGAAAACTACCGGCGCGTGGAGCACCAGCCCGGTCAGTGCCGTCAGGGGGACTGCGACCAGCCACAGCGGGCAAAGATCGATGATGGAGGCCATCCGCACATCCCCACCGGCGCGGAGAACGCCGGTGATGTTGGAGACGTCAAAGGATTTCAGCGGCATCATGATGAGGTAGACCACACACATAGTCGCGGCAACCTCGGTGGCGGTGGGCGTCAAATGGAACAGGGGATAGAGATAGGGAATAAACAGCGTCGGCAGGGTAATTGCCAGCGCGCAGGCGATCACCACGCCCAGCAGCACTGCCACCAGCAGCAGGCAGCAGCTCAGGCGATAGACTTCCTCATGAGGTGCGCCCTCTCCAATTCGCTTGCCCAAAATGACGGCGGTAGCCCCGGCAAGGCCAAAGCACGCCACCGTGGAAAACTTGTCAATGTTGCCCATAATGGCATAAGCGGCCAACATATCGGCACTTATCAGCATATGACCCATGACGACGGTCATCATGGTGGTGCCAAGCCCCCACAGCGTTTCGTTGAGAATGACCGGGGAGGCATAGGTGGCAAAGGTGCGGGCAATGGCCACGCCGGGCCGCAGCAGCAGCCGGGGCTGCAACAAAATGCGGCGGCTGCGAAGAGCGTAAACCAAGACGATCAAAAATTCCACAATGCGGCTGGTCAGCGTGGCCAGAGCCGCGCCGGTGATGCCAAGAGCGGGTGCGCCCAGCTTTCCGAAGATGAGGCAGTAATTCAAAAAGGTGTTTAACAGCATGGAGGTGGCAAAGACCAG
>CAZKMN010000243.1:0-1808 GCA_964553905.1 uncultured Oscillibacter sp. | reverse complement strand
CCCTCCGCCGCGGCGTTTCAGACCGAGGCCAGAAAGCGGGTGGATGAGCTTTATCAATACGATGTCCTGCGGGCGGACCGCTGCATTTCCGCGAATTCCATGGAGGCTCGAGTCCCCTTTGGAGATCTGGATTTTGTCCGGTATGTGATGCAGGTGGACCCCCGGCTCAAGTGCAACACCTACGGCATGGGCAAGTACCTGCTACGCCACGCCTTTGAAGCCGACAACCTGCTGCCCGGAAATATTCTCTGGCGGCAAAAGGCGGCGTTTTCCGACGCTGTGGGCCATTCCATGGTGGACGATTTGAAGGCCTATGCCGAGGAACAATATACCGACGCAGAGTTTGAGCGGCTGCGCCAAAAGTACGAGCACGGCACGCCCTTTACGAAAGAAAGCCTGCTCTATCGGGAGCTGTTCGAGAAATATTACCCCGGACAGGGAAACATGATTGCGGACTTTTGGATGCCCAACAAGAGCTGGAAGGGCTGTGATGTGACGGACCCCTCCGCCCGGGTGCTGGGAAACTATGGAGCCAGCGGGACTTGATATACCAGACGATGAAAAGAACCTCTTGCGTTGATGCAATTTTATGATACGATACTAGAGAAACGGAAACATGAAAAATAGAGGAGGATCAGACGTATGCATACACCTGTGCAGCTTCCCGAACTGTTTGGCAGCATGGTCTTTGACGAAGAGACGATGAAGGAGCGCTGTTCCAGCGCATCCTATAAAGCGTGGAAAAAGTGCATCATGGACGGCACGCCGCTGGACCTTTCCACCGCCAACGAAATTGCGGATTCCATGAAGCAGTGGGCTGTGGAAAAAGGCGCCACGCACTACACGCACTGGTTCCAGCCCATGACCGGCGTCACGGCGGAAAAGCACGATGGCTTTATCACCCCCGTGGGCGGTGGCAGGATCATGCTGGAATTTTCCGGCAAGGAACTGGTTCGCGGCGAGCCCGACGCCTCCTCTTTCCCCTCCGGCGGATTGCGCGCCACCTTTGAAGCCCGTGGCTATACCGCATGGGACCCCACCTCCTTTGCCTTTGTGAAAGAGGGCTCTCTGTGCATCCCCACGGTGTTTTGCTCCTATTCCGGCGAGGCGCTGGACAAAAAGACGCCATTGCTTCGCTCCATGGACGAGGTGAGCCGTCAGGCAGTCCGCATTCTCCGCCTGTTTGGAGACACGGAGACCAAGCATGTTGTGGCACAGGTGGGACCTGAGCAGGAATATTTCCTGATCGACAAGGCCATGTACGCCAAGCGCAAGGATCTGCGGATGACCGGCCGGACCCTGTTTGGCGCAAAGCCTCCCCGTGGACAGGAGCTGGAGGACCACTATTACGGAGCCATTCGCCCCCGGGTGGCCGCGTATATGAAGGATTTGGACGAGACGCTTTGGGCGCTAGGCGTTTTGAGCAAGACCAAGCACAATGAGGTGGCCCCCTCTCAGCATGAGATGGCCCCCATCTTTTCGGACGCCAACACCGCCTGCGATCATAACCAGCTGGCGATGGAGATGATGAAAAAGGTGGCCGACCGCCATGATCTGGTCTGCCTGCTCCATGAAAAGCCCTTTGCCGGCGTGAATGGCTCCGGCAAGCACGACAACTGGTCTTTGGGAACCGACACCGGCAAGAGCCTGTTCAAGCCCGGCTCCACCCCCAGCCAGAATGCCCAGTTCCTGCTGTTTTTGGCTGCGTTTGTCAAGGGCGTGGACGAGTATCAGGACTTTTTGCGGGCGACGGTTGCCTTCGCCGGAAACGACCATCGTCTGGGCGCACAAGAGGCGCCTCCCGCCGT
>CAZKMN010000242.1:0-1857 GCA_964553905.1 uncultured Oscillibacter sp. | reverse complement strand
AAGACACTTCGGTTGGGATAGTGGTATTATGCAATTGTTCTATATAATTGTCAAGCGAGAAAAACAAATTCCACATTTGTGCTAAAATTACCAAACAAACCTGTGTGCTTTTACCATAAAAAACTCAAACGTTTGCGAAACACAGCCTAAAATTGCGGGAGAACTCTGTGCCAAGCGGGGCATTTATGGCTTGCGGCGCATAGAATAGAACGTATCCGGGCGGAGAGTTTGCTCCGAGGGATACAATCTCGAGGAAACGAGGGAATGGTTTTGCGTATCAATGAAGCCTATGAACACGACGCGATTTTGCCCTATTCCGGCGAGGAATCCTGTCCCCTTGGCGGCTGCAACAAAATCGGGGTACAGTGCGTCAACGTCTCCGAGCCGCTGACGCTGACCCCCACCGCCACGACGGGCAGCGCCGTGGTGAATTGTCAGGGCACGCCCAGCGTAACGTGCGTCACCAGCGGCGACGGCAGCGTCTGCACGGTGACAGTGACGCAGCGGGTTTGCGTCTCCGTACCCATTCGCTATGGCGTGACCATGACGCCCGGCGAGCCGACCATCAGCTGCGCCGCTCCGGGAGCGGGGGAGAGCTGCGAAACGTGCTGAAAAACCGGAAGTGCTGACCAAGCAAACGAAGCGCCAGAGCGACTGCTCTGGCGCTTTGCCGGTGCGTCTGCTGCAATGCCCGCTGCTTTGGCGAAAAAAGCGATTGAAAGTTGACCGCAAAATGGGTATACTGAGTTGAATTCATCAAAAGAAAGGATGATTGCCCATGAGCGCCTATGGAAACATGACTGCCTCCCAGCGGCAGGAGGAATACAGGGGTCTAAAAAAGGCATTTGCCTCGCTGAAGGACCGCAATCTCAAGCTGAATATGGCCCGGGGCAAGCCCGGAAAGGAACAGCTCGATCTGGTGAGCGATCTCTTGGAGCTGATGCACACGCCGGAGGAATATGTCTCAGACGGCGTGGATGTTCGCAATTACGGGGAGCTGAGCGGACTTGCCTCAGCCAAGCGCCTGTTTGCGGAGATTTTGGGCTGCCGGAGCGAGCAGGTGTTTGTGGGCGGAAATTCCAGTCTCCAGCTCATGTATGACACGATCTCTAAGGCCTACACCCATGGCCTTTTGCACAGCGAGCGCCCTTGGTGCCGGGAAGAGCGGATCAAGTGGCTGTGCCCCTCGCCGGGGTATGACCGCCATTTTAAGGTGACGGAGTCTTTTGGCTTTGAGCTCATTACGATTCCCATGACTGATGAAGGCCCGGATATGGACGCGGTGGAGGCGGCGATCCGGGACCCGTTTGTCAAGGGCATGTGGAACGTGCCCAAGTATTCCAACCCCGACGGCGTGGTTTATTCCGCCGAGACGATTCGCCGGATTGCCTCCATGAAGCCCGCTGCGCCGGACTTTTTGCTGATGTGGGACAACGCCTATTGCATCCACGAGTTTGAGGGCGCATATGTGGACTTCCCCGACATTTTGGCCCAGTGCGAACAATACGGCAACGCGGACATGGTCGTGGAGTTTGCCTCCACCTCCAAGGTGACGCTGCCTGGCGCGGGAATTTCCTGCTTTGCAACGTCGGAGGCGAATCAGGCCTATTTCCAGAAGCTCATCGGGATTCAGGCCATCAGCTTTGACAAGGTCAATCAGCAGCGCCATGTGCTTTATTTAAAGGATAAAGCCCACACGCTGGAGCTGATGCAGCGCCATGCGGCCATTTTGGGGCCGAAGTTCCGCGCTGTGACGGATATGCTGGACCGGGAGATTGCGCCTTTGGAGATTGCCTCCTGGAGCCATCCCAAGGGCGGCTACTTCGTCTCTTTGAACGCGATGCCGGGAACAGCCCG
>CAZKMN010000241.1:0-1890 GCA_964553905.1 uncultured Oscillibacter sp. | reverse complement strand
GCAACGCGGGCTTCCAGCTCCTCTTTGGTCACCAAAACCTTTAAAATATCCTGCTCCAACTCACTTTTCATGTTCTGTTCTCCTCTGTTAATTTCAAAAATGTCACAAACACCGTCTCCTTGGAGGAGCGCGGTGTATAGCTTGATGCAATGCCGATGCCCGGCGCCGCCGCCGGTTGTTCGCCGCAGCGCAGCACCGGCAGACCGTCCCGCTGGGAAAGGGGAATCCCCGCGTCCACGCACAGCCGCTTGAGCGTGCGACTGCCCCGGGCGCCGGGGAGAATCATGCGCTCGCCGGGGCGCAGCGGGGAAACGTACAGCGGGGCATGGGGCGGCAGCGTCAGGGCGTAGGTCAGGCCCCCGCTGGGGGCTTTCGGGCCCAGTTGCACGGACCAGCCGCCAAACAAAACCGGCGTTCCGGGAGAAAGAGGCGCGTCTTGGGGGAGGGGAGGGCGCTTTGCAAGAAGCAGCATATCACGCTCCCGCCGGGCCGTCAGGCCGTAGGGCAGAGAGAGCACCCGCCGGGGATGCGCCAAAAGAGACGCCACGGCGAGCGTGTGGGCGGCGGTGAGATCCCGGCTGTGTCCGCCGCACGCTTCCAGCGCCAGCAAAATCGCTCGCTGGGCCACGGCCTCCGGCGCTTTTTCCAGCGCCGCGCAGGGAATGCTCAACTGCTCCGGCAACGATCGGGCGCTCGCCAGCAAGGCGCGGGCCTCCACGCAGATCGCCGCGTCCTCTCGGGCTAAAATGGCGGCGGTGCGGGTCATATTTTCTACGGCCCGGGGGTTCAGCTCCTGCAAAACGGGCAGCACCTGATGGCGCAAAACGTTGCGCGACGCGTCCTCCAGCCGGTTCGTCTCGTCCTCCACGTGCGGAATCTCATGGGCGGCGGCGTAGGCTTCCAGCTCCTGCCGGGTCAAATCCAAAAAGGGGCGGCAGATCGTCCCGCGAACGCGGGGAATGCCCGCAAGACCGGCAGAGCCGGTGCCCCGGATCAGATTCAAAAGCATAGTCTCGGCGCAGTCGTCGGCATGGTGGGCGGTGCAGATCCACTGGCAGCCGGCCTGTTGCGCGGCAGTTTCCAAAAAAGCGTAGCGCAAAACCCGGGCGGCTTCCTCGATGGAAAGATGGCTTTCGGCGGCCTTTTGGCGGGTGTCGCCCCGACCGGAGAGAAATGGAATGCCCTGCCGGACGCAGTAATCCCGCACAAATGTCTCGTCCCGGTCGGCGGTGGGGCGCAGAGAGTGGTTGAAGTGGGCGGCGGTGACCGAGATCCCCGCGCCGATTCCCCAGACGGACAAAAATTCCAGCAGACACATGGAATCCACGCCACCGGAGACGGCGCACAGCACCCTTGCCCCCTCCGGCATCACCTCGCGCAGAAAGCGCCGGGCGGAGGCCAGCTCAGTCTTCATCGTCATAGCGGGTGTCCAGCGTGGAGAATTGCGTGTATTCGGGCATCCACCGCAGCTCCACCTTGCCGGTCTCGCCGTGTCGGTTTTTGGCCACAATGCACTCGGCGATGTTGTGCTTTTCGGAATCCTCATTATAATAATCGTCCCGATAGAGGAACATGACGATATCGGCATCCTGCTCGATGGCGCCGGATTCCCGCAAATCGGACAGCATGGGGCGCTTGTCGTCCCGCTTTTCATTGGCACGGCTGAGCTGACTGAGACAGATGACGGGGATGTTCAGCTCCTTAGCCATGATCTTGAGCATACGGGACATGTCGCTGACGACCTGCTGGCGGCTCTCGCCGCCGCCCTTGCCGCCGGCGGAGGTCATGAGCTGCAAATAGTCGATCACGACAAGGCTGAGATTCTCCAGACGGCGGCACTTGGCGTTCATGTCCGCCACGGAGAGCATGGGGTTATCGTCGATGCGGATG
>CAZKMN010000240.1:0-1905 GCA_964553905.1 uncultured Oscillibacter sp. | reverse complement strand
AAGAAAGAGGCGGCTGTGCCGCAGGAGGGTGCGCCCACTGCGCGGGAGCTGTCCATCGCCACGTATCGCGGCATTCCCTACCAGACCCAATTTTTGGCCTCGGACAGTGAGGGCGAAGACCTCACGTATGCTGTGGCCGAGCAGCCCCGCAAGGGCACGGTTGCCATTGAGGGCGCCAATTTCACCTATACGCCCGACGAGGGGGCAACAGGAGGCGATCGTTTCACCTACACTGCCGCCGACAGTGCGGGACACGTCTCACTGCCTGCCACCGTGACGGTCACGATTTCCAAAAGCAAATCCGGCGTGACGTATGCGGACACAGCGGGAAGCGCTGCCGCCGCAGCAGCGCAGCATCTGGCAGAGGCGGGCATTTTCACCGGCACAAAGCTGGGGGAGCACTATTACTTTGAGCCGGATCGCACCGTTTCCCGCAGCGAATTTCTGGCTATGGTGCTGGAAACCGCAGAGCGGAACGCGCCTCCCGTCACGATGACGGGCTTTTGCGATGATGAAGCCATCCCCACGTGGGCAAAGGCCTACGCTGCCGCCGGCGTGTCCGATGGGATCATTCAGGGCAGCGGGACGGCGGAGGGCCTTGCATTTAGAAGCGAGGAACCCATCACCTTCAACGAAGCCGCCACCATCCTCAACCGCACTCTGGCTATGGAGGATGTGGATCTGGACGCGTGGTACGCCGAGCGGGAGACGGTGCCTTCTTGGGCAGCGCAGGCCGTTGGAAACATGGAGGCCGTGAGCGTGCTGAGCACCGGGAGCTTTGGCAGCGCAAAAATGTCCGAGCCGGTCACCCGTGCGGATGCCGCTCAAATGCTCTCTGCCGCGCAGACGCTGCTGGAGGGCGAAAAGCCGGGTCTGCTGGACTGGCTGAAATAAAAAAACGGGACCCCTTTGGGAGAAAAACCATCCCAAAGGGGCCTTCTTTTGATGATTGCGGAGCCAAATCTTCTCTCAAAAAAATTGGAAATGTTTTTCCTTGACTTTTCTCATTTGAAAGGGTATACTAAGTCAATCACCATGGGCAAGTCCCTTGGATGAACTAATTTTTTAAGAGGTATTACATGTTCCAGGACAAGACTATCGTCTGCAAGGATTGCGGACAGGAATTCACTTTCACCGCAAGCGAGCAGGAGTTCTTTGCTGAAAAGGGCTTCACCAATGAGCCTCAGCGCTGCAAGCCCTGCCGGATGGCCCGTAAGGGTAATTCTCGCGGTGGTTCCAGCGACCGCCAGATGTTTGACGCCGTGTGCGCGGAGTGCGGCCGCCCCTGCAAGGTTCCTTTCCAGCCCCGCAATGATCGTCCCGTTTATTGCAGCGATTGCTTCCGTAAATAAGGACCCTCTCAAAAGTACGCCCCTTTCTGGGGCGTACTTTTTTTGCCCGTCAAATTGGGCGCTGGAGCAAGATGCAAAGGGGCTGAAACCATTGAAAACAGGCGTTAAAGTTCTGGTAAAACGCCTTGAAGCTCCGTGATTTTTTGACAGAACCTCCATAAAAAATAATTTTAGGAAAAAACTATCAATTTATACTTGCACCAGCGGTGAATGCATGGTAAATTGTAATCAGAAATGTAGTCGGATTTTGGCCGCCTTATGGACAACACAGGCTGCTTTTGAAAGCCGGCGTCAACAAGGGAGACAGATCTTTTTTCGTGTGGAAGATTGTCTTCAAAAAGGGAAATCAATGAAAAGAGCTCTACATGCGAATGTAGAGCTTTTGTGCGAGTATGGAATGATCGGGACCGTCGACCCGAGTGGAGGAATGCCTTGAAAATTTCAAAGAAGAAGTATAAGATCGGGGATCTTCTGGTTCAGCAGGGGAGCATCTCCGTTGACCAGTTGGAGGAAGCGCTTCAAAAAAAGGGCGGAAAACGTCTGGGCGACTATT
>CAZKMN010000239.1:0-1906 GCA_964553905.1 uncultured Oscillibacter sp. | reverse complement strand
AGCCGCGGGAGTGGATGACTTTCAAAGTCTCCAGACGAATCCGGGCTGCCAGAACCTTGCACTTTTTCTCATTCATCGGGTGTTTCTTCCTTTCCTTTTTTCATTGAGCGCCGTGCCATCGGGAAAAGCACAAGCGCAGGACTCATAAATTCATGGGCGCAGCTCGTCCAACCGGACGGGGCGACCCTCTCTCGCCGAGCGGGTGCAGGCAATGGCCAAAAGTGTGGCCTGAAGTGCATCATCCGCACCAACGGGGACTGGGTAATCGTTTTCCACGGCTTCAACAAATTGCCGCACCTCCTCTTGGAAAGCGGGTAAATACCGTTCCAGGAAAAACCAGTGCGGCTGTTCCGCAAGCGTTCCGCTTGCAGTGGAGAGCACGGCAGTGGACGGGGTGTCGTTGCCGATGGAAACGCAGCCAAGGGAACCAAAGACCTCCGCCCGCTGGTCGTATCCGTAGACGGCCTTGCGGGAATTGTCGATCAATGCCAGCGCGCCGGAGCGCAGCTTCAGGACGGTGGCGGCGGTGTCCACATCGCCGGCCGCGCCAATGGCGGGGTCGATGAGGACGGAACCGGCGGCGTAGACCTCGTCCACCTCGCTGCCGGAGAGAAAGCGTACCATGTCCAGATCGTGGACGGTCATGTCCAAAAACAGACCGCCGGAGGAGGGTACAAATTTCGGCGTGGGCGGCTCGGAATCCCGGGAGCAGATTTTCACGATCTGCACATCTCCGACTTTCCCGCTGACCACCGTGTTTCGCAGCGCCTGAAAGTTGTGATCGAAGCGCCGATTGAACCCTACTTGATATTTTAACCCAGATTGCCGTGCCGCGTCAATGACAGTTTGGATTTTAACAAGCGAAAGATCCACGGGCTTTTCGCAAAACACATGCTTTCCGGCCTGCAAAGCCTCCACAGAGATGGCGGCATGGGTGTTTGTGGGGGAGCAGATCAAAACCGCGTCCAGAGCGGGATCGTTCAAAAGGACGTGATAGTCCTCCACCAGACGCTCCACACCTGCGGATTGGGCCAGTGCGCGAAGCTCGTCTGTGAGGTGAGGGGCGGCAATGGCGCGAATGTGGGCGCCGGGGACTCCCCGGGAGATCCCCTGAATGTGGACGCGGCCGATCCGGCCTGCGCCGATGATGCCGACTTGCAGCATGGCGTGTCTCCTCTCTGTCAGCGCGGGGAGAGGGGGCACTTGTTTGCGCCCGCTCTCCCCGGCATTTCAAAAATCAGGAATATTGCGTGCCTGCGCCGCTCACCATGGCGTCGTAAGCCCGCTTGACCTTGTCGTAGTTTTTGTCGCGATCCAGCGCCACGCCGCGGCCCACACCGTCTACGATGCGGCCAAGACCGATCTCGTCCAGCTTGGCGTCCAGCTCGGATAGCAGCGCGGGCGCGGAGCCCGGCTCTGTGGAGCGCCCGTCGAAGATGATGTGGAAAAACACCTGTTCCAGTCCGGCTGCTTTGGCCATTTCGCAGATGGAAATGGGGTAGTCAATGCAGCCGTGGGAGGATTTGTGGGTGAGATAGGCCAGAAGATGCAGCGCGGAGTGATTTTCCTGAGCGTGCCGGATGGCTGCAAGGAAAATGGGGTTTTCCTGAAAACTGCCGTCCTGCACGGCTGCATCCAGCCGGACGTCGTCCTGCATGACGCAGCGACCGGCGCCCAGATTGGAATGTCCGGCCTCGGAGTTGCCGGCCTTTCCGCCGCCAAGACCCACGTGCTCGCCGGAGGCGAACAGGCGGCACTGGGATTCCCGGCTCATCAAAGTGTCCCAGTAGGGCGTGTCGGAGATGTGAATGGCGTCGCCCTCATCTCCGGACCCAAGCCCCCAACCGTCGCAAATGATGAGCAGCATTTTCCGCCCCTTGCCCCAGTCATGCCCGCTGGACAGGGA
>CAZKMN010000238.1:0-1909 GCA_964553905.1 uncultured Oscillibacter sp. | reverse complement strand
GTCGATAGCGGCCACGATGTCATCCTTGTCCATGGTGTCGCCCAGCTTATAGAGGTTGATGTAATTTTCAAAGGCAGCCTTGAACTCGGGGGTGTTCACGGTGGGCTTGTTGTTCTCGTCCACGACCCAACCGTTATAGGCCAGCAGGTGGGGGATGAAGTCGGAGACGATGTTGTCGCCGGAACCGCCGCGAATCAGGAAGCCCTTCTTGCCGGCTGCATTGACCTTTTTGGCGATGTCCATCAAATCGGCAAAGGTATCGATGTCCTCCGGCTTGTAGCCGGCGTCAGCGATGAGCTGCTTGTTGTACAGCATGACGGTGACGTTTCCGAAGTAGGGCGCCAGATAGATCTGGTCGTCCACCTTGCAGATATCGGTGGTGGCGGGGATAATATCCTCGTCAAAGCTGTATCCCATTTCGCTCAGGTTTGCCAGCACCTTGTTGGCGGTAAACTCCGCCATCCAAGAGCCGTCCACCATGCAAAGGTCATAGGCGCCCGCAGCATTGGCGGCATCCAGAGCGATTTTGGTGTGCAGGTCGTCAAAGCTGAGGTCCAGCACCTCGCAGGTCACGTTGTTGGCTTTTTCAAACTCGGGCAGCGCCGCCTTAATGACGTCGGCATAGGAACCGCCCCGCAGGATCAGCGTCAATTTGGTAGGTTCGGTGGATGCAGCATCGCCCTCGGCGGGCTTTTGCTCTTCTTTCTTCTCCCCGCAGGCAGCCAGGCTCATCACCATGGCCAGCGTCAGGATCAGCGCAAACAGCTTTTTCAATTTCTTTTCCTCCTCATCTTTTTTGCAAATTGTAGCGCAGTGGGTCCGTTTTATATTTTGTTACTCCTTGACAGCGCCGCTTGACAAACCGGAGATCAAGTAGTTCTGTGCAAAGATCACAAACAGAGTGATGGGAATCACGGAGATCACACCGCCGGCAGCCACCAGACCGAAGTTGGTCAGGTTATCCTCGGTGTTCAAAACCGCCAGCGCCAGTGGCACGGTGTAATTGCTGGGAGATTGCACGAAAATGATGCTGTACGTATATTCGTTCCACGCGTACATGAAAGAGAGCATGGCGATCGCCGCGATCCCAGGCGCCACCAGCGGCAGCACGATCTTGCGAAACAGTTGCCACTCGGTCGCTCCGTCGATCTGGGCGGATTCCTCAATGTCCTCCGGCAGATCCTGAAAGAAGCTAATCATAAACCAGATGATAAGCGGGATGTTGATGAGCACGCAGGCAAGGCTGGCCGGAATTTTTGTATTCAGGATGCCCAGCCGTGAAAACATGGAATAAAGCGGAATGGTGAACGCCACCGGCGGCAGCACACGCACCAGCAAAACCCAGTAGGTCAGCGGCTTTTTAATGCCGAAACGGAACCGGTGGCGGGCGATGATATACGCCGCGCACAGGCCGAACGCCAGCGACAAAACCAGCGAGATGGAGGTCGTTTGCAAGCTGTTGATAATGGCGGCGCCAAAGCCCTTGGCGGAAAACAGCAGCTTGAAATGCTCCATGGTCAACGCGCCGGGTATAATCGAAATTTGCCCGGCCATCTCTTCGGTGGGCCGAATCGCCATGGCGACCAGCCAGTAAATCGGGAACAGCGTAATGAGCAGCAACAGCGCGCAGATCAGCCCCTTTACCACCGTTCCCAGTCTCTTTTTTGCTTTCATGGTGTGCCTCCTCGCATTTGCCGGGTCCTGCTTGACCCTTCCAGTATACCGGGCGGTGCCCGGTGCGTACCATCGTTTTTTGGTAAAGTCTCTGTAAAATTCCGTCGGCTTCACCGGCTAAGTGGTGCCTCGCACCTTCAGCTCCACCGGCACGGCGGCGGTCAGCTCCACCGCTTCGTCTCCCGCCAGCAGCGCGCGCAGTTCGCCGGGCGCGGCGTCGGTGGTCAGGCGCAGC
>CAZKMN010000237.1:0-1947 GCA_964553905.1 uncultured Oscillibacter sp. | reverse complement strand
ACTGCCCCGTCTCATATCGTAGCTGCCGGTGATGATCTGATAGACCTCAACAGACAGCGTGGTATAGTCGCCGCCGATGGTGGCGGGGTTGGAAAAGTCCTCCAAGGACTGTATAAACACCAGTAAGCAGCCGGAAATGATGCCCGGCAGCGACAGCGGGAAGGTGACGGTCCAGAAGGTGTGCCAACGGCTGGCTCCCATATTGCAGGCGGCGTCCTCTACGGAGGCGTCGATCGACTGCAAAATTCCGGAGAGCGTCAGGTAGGCAATGGGGAAAAAGGACATCACCTGCACCACGATCAAGCTGCCCATTCCATATACATGATTGTTGGTAATATCCAACAGAGATTTCGTAATCAGTCCGTTTTTGCCAAACAGGAAAATGATGGACAACGACAAAATAAAAGGTGGAGAGAGAATCGGCAATGTAGCCACAGTTTTTAAAAATTTCTTGCAGGGCGCATTCGTGCGCGTAACCGTATAGGCGAACACATATCCGATGAACGTGGAGATGACCGCAACGATTGCACCCAGCAGCATCGTGCGCCCGAAGGTTTTGAGATAGCGTGATGTAGTCAGAATTGCCACGAGATTTTCCAGAGAAAATCCCCCATCCTCATTGGTCAGGCCGAATGCAATGATTTTTACCAGAGGATAAATCACAAACAGAAGCAGAAGCACAAATATCAAAAGGATGGCGACCAGCAGAATCGGCTGGCGCATCATCATTTTGGTCTCGTTGATTTTTTTAACACGGGCGGCGCTTGTCCTACCCGCGGTTGCAGTTTTTGCCATGTGGTTTCCTCCCGCGTTTTTGATATCCGCTTAAAAAGCGGGGCCTCCCCGCTCATGGGAGAAGGCCCCTTGGTTTTCGGCATTACTCCTTGGGAGCAGAGGCGATCTTCTCTTCAAACATTCCGGTATAGTCGGACTTCACGCCGGCAGCCCAGACAGCGTCATAATCGATGACAGACACCTTATCCAGCGTAACCAGACCCTCGGCGGCAGTGGCCTCGGTGTTGGTCGGCACACGGAAGGAATCGCTCTCGGCATACAGATCCTGTCCGGCAGTGGAGCACATCCAGTCGATGAACTTCTTGGCATTTTCCTGCTCTGCGGCGGGACCGTTCTTGATGAGAGCGGCAGCGCCCACTTCGTAACCGGTGCCGTCAGAGGGGAAGGACAGCTCAATGGGATAGCCCTCGGTGGTGGGCTGCAAGCCGTCGTGAGAGAAGGTCAGCGCGATGGCAGCCTCGCCCAGAGCCACGGCGTTAGGCGCAGCGGAGCCGGACTTGGTATACTGGGTAATGTTCTTATTCAGCTCGCCAAGATAGTTCCAAACCTCATCATCGCCCATCAGCTGCACCAGCGTTGCCAGAACCGTATAGGCAGTGCCGGAGGTTGCGGGGTGAGCCATGATGATCTCGCCCTGATACTTGGGGTCCAGCAGATCCTTCCAGGACGTGGGATACTCATAACCCTTCTCGGCAAACCACTCCTTGTTGCAGGCAAAGGCAATGGCGCCCACATAGATCGGATTCCAATTTCCATCGGGATCGATATACTTCTCGGGCGTGGCGCTCAGCTCTGCGGACTGATAGGGCTCCAGCAGTCCCTGCTCCGCAGCGGCAATGTAGTTATCGGTGGAGCCGCCAAACATCAAAGCGGCCTGAGGATTCTCTTTTTCCGCCGCGACACGCGTCAGCATCTCACCGGCAGAGAGACGGATGTAGTTTACTTCGATTCCGGTTTCTTCCGTAAACTTATTGAAATAGTAGACGACTTCGCTTTCCGGGAATGCGGTATAGACCGTGAGAGACTTGCTGCTTTCCGTTTCCGGTGCGGCCTCACCGCCCTCTTCTGCGGGAGCGGCAGTCTTACCGCAGGCTGCGAGCAGGGATACCATCATGATTGCAGACAGAAGCAGTGCCAACGTGCGCTTGGTTG
>CAZKMN010000236.1:0-1950 GCA_964553905.1 uncultured Oscillibacter sp. | reverse complement strand
CCGGGGTTCTCGCTCTGGTGATCTGGAGCGGCAGCGCCCAGACGGAGAATTTGATGGTGCGTGTCTCCACCGACGGCGTGGAGACGGAGCAATTTGCCCTTTCCAACGCACCGGCGGAGAAAACCTATGTTGCTCATGGCTATACGCTGCATGTGCGCTTTGAGGAGGGGACGGTGCGTGTGTTGGAGGCGGACTGCCCCACGCAGGACTGCGTCCATACCGGCGCGATCTCCAAGGGAGGGCAGAGCATCGTGTGTTTGCCCGCCAGAGTGGTGATTGAATTGCGCGGCGGCGCAGACAGCGGCGTGGACGCCGTGATCGGATAGGGGGAAGAGACGATGAATCTGACCACCAGACAACTCACCCGCTGCGCGCTGCTGACGGCGATGGCTATGGCGCTGGGCTATCTGGAGAGCTTTTTCCCGCTCTCTCTGGCAATCCCCATCCCCGGCATCAAGCTGGGCCTTGCCAACATTGTGACGCTGTTTGCCCTGTATGCGCTGGGACCTTTGCAGGCGGTTTTGATCCTGCTGGCCCGGTGCTTTCTCGGCGCGATGTTTGCCGGAAATATGAATGCGCTGCTGTTCTCCCTCTTTGGCGGCGTCAGCGCCATGCTGGTGATGATCGGACTGAGCCACCTGCGGCGGCTTTCCGTTTACGGCGTGTCCGTGGGCGGCGCTGCGGCCCACAACTGCGGACAGGTGGCCGCTGCCGTTTTGTCGCTGGGCAGTTGGGCTCCGCTCTATTATCTGCCGATCCTGCTGGGCGTATCCCTGCTGACCGGAGCGCTGACGGGGGTCATCACAGCCAGCCTGTTTCGGGGCCTTTCCCGCACGAATCTCCTCAGCACGTAACGCATAGAAAAGACCATGGGAGATGCGCGAGCGGTGAGACGGAGCGCAAGTGCGGCAGAGAGAGAAGTTGCCGCGTGAGGGGGAGAAGCCATGAAAGTCTTGGTGCTGGCGCCGCGAGAGCGCTATTTGACCTATGCGCCGGATTTGCCTGCGCGCCGGGAGGCGCAGCTTGTGTTTTGCGACCGGCACGGCACGGAGGAGGACTGGCTCGCGGCTGGTGCGGATGCGGAGGTGCTGTTCGTCACACCGGTGACGTGGATTCGGGAGAGCCTGCTTGCACGGATGCCCCGTCTGAAAATGATCCACAGCGAGGGCGTCGGCTTTGACCGCATCGATCTGGAGGCCGCCCGCAGGCGGGGCGTCTACGTGTGTAACAACGCCGGATGCAACGCCGATGCCGTGGCGGAATTGACCATCACGCTGATGAGCCTGCTGCTGCACCGGACGCTCTGGGGCGATCGACTCACCAAAAGCGGACGGCAAAATCAGGCGCTTTTGGATCTGGAGGTCCACGTGCCCAAGGATCTGCGCCTTTCCACGGTGGGATTTGTGGGCTTTGGCGCCATCGCGCAGGCCACGGCGAGCCGCCTGCAATGCTATGGAAGCCATATGCGCTACTATGCGCGCCACCGCCGGGACGAGGAGACGGAAGCACGCTTTGGCGCCACCTATCTTCCTCTGGAGGAGCTGGCAGAGACCAGCGATATTTTGAGCTTGCATCTGCCGGCAAACGCGGAGAGCTTTCATCTGCTGGACAGCGGGTTTTTTGAGCACGTCAAGCCGGGGGCCTATCTGGTGAACACCGCCCGGGGCGCGGTGATCGACGATGAGGCGCTTTGCGAGGCGATCCGCTCCGGCCGTCTGGCGGGGGCGGCGCTGGACGCCTATGACCCCGAGCCGGTGACAGCGGAGCACCCGCTGGTGCGGCTGGCTGCGGAATTTCCGGACCGGGTGATTTTAAGCCCCCATCAAGGCGGCATTGCCCAATCTGCGTTTTTCAAGGCCCACGAGATGCTCTTTACGAATCTGGGAGAGCTGATGGCGGGACGGAGACCAGACCATATTGTAAATGGACTTTAAAAAAAGGCTGCCCGAA
>CAZKMN010000235.1:0-1954 GCA_964553905.1 uncultured Oscillibacter sp. | reverse complement strand
TGCGTAGATCGCTGCGCCATGTCAGGATACCGGCCGTAATAAAGCCGGTATTTTTCATGAGCGAGAATGATACGCACGGTTAAGCGTATAGAAAAATTCTCTTGCCGTACGGAGTCGAGACCCGCGAAAAACTACGTACGAAATCAGGAGGAAACAACCATGGCACAAAAAGAAATGATTCGCATTCGTCTGAAGGCCTATGACCATCAGGTCATCGACCAGAGCGCAGAGAAGATCGTCGAGACGGCCAAGCGCTCCGGCGCCGAAGTCTCCGGCCCCATTCCTCTGCCCACCAAGAAAGAGATCGTCACCATCCTGCGGGCCGTGCATAAGTACAAGGACAGCCGCGAGCAGTTCGAGCGCCGCACCCACAAGAGACTGATCGATATCACCAAGTCCACCCCCAAGACCGTCGAGGCCCTGATGGCTCTCGAGCTGCCTGCCGGTGTGGAGATCGAGATCAAGCTGTAAAGTTGATCCGATCCGCAAATTTCTCCATTCTTTTATTTGCTACCCAATGTCTGCCGTCTTGCGAGGCAGGCGGGTCATGTCGGCAGAGCAATGCCCGGCGACCCTGCCCGGTATCTAAGCCGACCAATAACCTTTAAGGAGGAACATACATGAAAGCAATCATCGGCAAAAAAGTGGGAATGTCTCAGATTTTTGACGAGAACGGCCACGTGATCCCCGTCACGGTCATCGAGGCGGGTCCCTGCGTCGTCACCCAGAAGAAGACGTCCGAAAAGGACGGCTATGCCGCAGTCCAGATCGGGTTCGAGGATGTCGCTGACAAAAAGATCAGCAAGCCCGAGCTCGGCCATCTGCAAAAGGCCGGCGTCACGGCCAAGAGAACTCTGCGCGAGTTCGATCTCGAAAACGCCGCAGAGCTGAACATTGGCGACATCATCAAGGCCGACGCCTTCCAGGCTGGCGACTTTGTCGATATCACCGGCACCAGCAAGGGTCACGGCTTCCAGGGCGTTGTCAAGCGCCACGGCACCGCGATCAAGAGAATGACCCACGGCGGCGGCCCTGTCCACCGTCATCAGGGCGCTCTGGCCGCTGGTACCTATCCCGGCCGCATCTTCAAGGGCCGCGCCAGCGCGGGCCACATGGGTGTGGATCAGGTCACCGTCCAGAACCTGAGCGTTGTCAAGGTTGATCCCGAGCTGAACATGCTGGTCGTCTGCGGCGCCGTTCCCGGCCCCAAGGGCAGCCTCGTTACCGTGCAGACCACGGTCAAGGTCCACAAGATCAAGCAGTCCGGCGCCGACATCAGCAAGAACCCGCAGAAGGCTTCCGGCCGCAACCCGCAGAAGGCTTCCGCCAGAAAGTAAGAAAGGGGTGCTTTAAATTATGTCTTCTATGAACGTTTTGAACATGGCCGGCGCAACCGTCGGCACTGTTGAATTGAACGACGCCATCTTCGGCATTGAGCCCAACGAAGTCGTCGTCCACGAGGTTGTGAAAAACCACCTCGCCAATTGCAGACAGGGCACCCAGAGCGCCCTGACCCGCGCCGAAGTTTCCGGCGGCGGCAGAAAGCCCTGGCGTCAGAAGGGAACCGGTCATGCCCGTCAGGGCAGCACCCGCGCTCCCCAGTGGACCCACGGCGGTATCGTATTTGCTCCCAAGCCCCGGGATTACAGCTATGTGCTGAACAAGAAGGTCAAGCGCCTCGCGCTGAAGTCCGTCCTGTCCGCCAAGGCTGCCGAGGGCAAGCTGATCGTGATCGACGCCATCAAGATGGACGCCATCAAGACCGCTGACTTCCGCAAATTCCTCGACGCCGTGAAGTGCGAGGGCAAGGCCGTCGTCGTGACCGCCGCAATTGACGAGGCAATCGTCAAGAGCGCCCGCAATATCCCCGGCGTGCTGACCACTCCCGCTGCCAACCTGAGCGTCTATGACATCATCAACGCGCAGTACCTGGTTGTGGATCAGACCGCCCTCG
>CAZKMN010000234.1:0-1992 GCA_964553905.1 uncultured Oscillibacter sp. | reverse complement strand
CAGATGCCCTCAAAGGCCTGATATAAAACGCCCTTTCCCCGGGGCTGGTCATAGTGCAGCTCCAGCTTTTCTCCCTGCGTTCCATAGAGAATAATGGTTTTCACATCCTCGGGCAGCTCCTGCCAAGGGGTGGTCAGCTTGAAGTGATATTTCTTTGCCAGCGCTTCAAAATACATGCGGGAAATTCCGTCGGAGCGGATATTGCCCCAGCCGGAGGCCGTGATGGCGCCGTCCATCAGCGAGAGCTGCTCGTCCGTGACCACCAGAGTGGGGTCCACCTTGAGCTGGCTTCCTAGCCCCGTGCACACCGGGCAGGCGCCGAAGGGATTGTTGAAGGAAAACATCCGGGGCGTCAGCTCCTCGATGGACACGCCGCAGTCCTCACAGGCGTAATTTTGCGAAAACAGCAGATCCTGCTCCTCCCGCAAAAGGTTCACCACCACCAGTCCGCCGGAGAGATTGGACGCGGTTTCCACACTGTCCGTCAGCCGCTGTTGAATGTCCGGGCGAATGATGAGACGGTCGATGATGACCTCGATGCTGTGCTTTTTATTTTTTTCCAGCTTGATCTCCTCGTCCAGTTCATAGAGATTCCCGTCTGCCCGGACGCGGACATAGCCGGAGCGCTTGGCGTCCTCAAACACCTTCGTATGCTCGCCCTTTTTTCCCCGGATCACGGGCGCCATGACCTGAATGCGGGTTCCCTCCGGCAGCGCCATCACCTGATCGATGATCTGGTCGATGGTCTGCTGGCGAATGACCTTGCCGCACTTGGGACAGTGGGGCGTTCCCACCCGGGCCCAGAGCAGACGCAGATAGTCATAGATCTCCGTCACGGTGCCCACGGTGGAGCGGGGGTTTTTGCTGGTGGTCTTCTGGTCAATGGAAATGGCTGGACTGAGCCCCTCGATATAGTCCACATCCGGCTTGTCCATCTGCCCCAAAAACATCCGGGCATAGGAGGACAAGGATTCCACATAGCGCCGCTGCCCCTCGGCATAGATGGTATCAAAGGCCAGCGAGGACTTGCCGGATCCGGACAGTCCCGTCATCACCACCAGCTTGTCCCGCGGGATGGTGACGTCGATATTTTTAAGGTTGTTGGCGCGGGCGCCCTTGACAATAATCTGATCTTGCATGAACTCTCCGTCGCTCCTTGCGTTTCTTTAAATCTTGTGTTCCTGCTGGTAGCCCCACAAAATGATGAGGGAAAGGACCTGTCCTCCCAGCAGCTTGTTCATACCGCCGCCGTGATATCCGCGGTTTGTGCCTTTAAAAGCTCCAAAAGCGCCCGGGGCGCAAGCTCCACCTGCGCGCCAATTTTTCCGGCGGAGATAAACACCGTCTCAAAATCCAGCGCCGTTTCATGGAAGACGGTGGGGTACTGCTTTTTCATCCCCACAGGGCTGCACCCGCCCCGGATATAGCCGGTGACTGCCTGAATTTCCGCCACATGTAGCAGCGTAATCGCCTTTTCCCCCACGGCTTTTGCCGCCTTTTTCAGATCCAGCGTCTCCGCCACGGGCACCTCAAACATGTAGATTCCGCCGGAAGCGCCCCGTGCCGCCAGAGTTTTGAACCCGCGCCGGGGGTCCTGCCCCAGTGCCTCGGCCACATGGACGCCGTATTCCCGCGTCCCCTCAGGGCCCTCGCTCTCCTCATAAAAGCGGGCGGTATAGGGAATTTTCTTCTGGTCCAAAATCCGCATGACATTTGTTTTGTCCTCTTTTTGCTTTGCCATTTCCTGTTCCTCCAAGGGCAGACCCTTTTCACGGTTCCCACACGGCGCCGTTGCCGGTGGTTGTATAGTAAAACGTATCGTTTTGAATCATCAAGACCAAATCCGGCTTATAGTCGGAGATGTAGTCCCGCAGGCTTTTTTCCGTATAGTGCCGGAGATCCAGACAATGCGTCTCGTCAAACGAAGCGTAGAGCAGCGTCTCCAGCGCGTTGGTGAAGGAATCCCCAACGATGAGCGCATCGGGCAGCTCC
>CAZKMN010000233.1:0-2005 GCA_964553905.1 uncultured Oscillibacter sp. | reverse complement strand
TACCGCCAGTCTCCGGCTTCGTCGTACCGCCAGTCTCCGGCTTCGTCGTACCGCCAGTCTCCGGCTTCGTCGTACCGCCGCTTTCCGGCGGCGTTGTCCCATCGCCAGTCTCCGGCGGCGTGGTGGGTTCCTCCGTTTCCGAAGGCGTCTGCGGCTCCGCATTGGGATTCGGCACCAAAATTTCACCGGTTTCCGGGTCGATCACATTGCCGAATTCATCCATGACGGGCTCTTGCGTATCCGTGGTATGCGAGGGCTTTTGCGGCTTGACCGGGGCAACCGCCGCACGGCTGTCCTCCACATAGCCGCTGGTGGAGCTGACGGAGCCATCGGAATTGATGGACATAATATCCAGATCGCTGAGGGTAAAGATTTCCTCAAAGGGGCTGAGGTCGTTGTTCACCAGCTCCAGCAGCTCCTGTGCATTGGGCACCACATAGGAGAGCATCCCACTGATGGAACGGCTCCAGCAGCTTTTGGGCGTATTGGGCATGGTGACAAAATTCACGTTTTCCACGCTCAGTCCGCCCATGACGGCCTGCTGTCCAAACCAGCAGAGATTGCTAAAGCCAAGATCCGTCTCCACGTTTTCCTGAAACACCTTGGCAAACTGGTTGATCTTCGTGATGTTCTTCACCTGAAGCATCTGCTGCACCACAGCCTTCAAAAACGACTGCTGCGTCTTGATGCGGCCCAAATCCCCGTCCGGGTATCCGTACTTCATGTTGTTATCATGGCGGTAGCGGATGACGCCCATGGCCTGCTCGCCAGTGAGAGTCTGGAGACCCTTTTGAATGTGGATGGATAAATCCTGACGGGGGTCGTCATAGTTCATATTCCGGGGCACATCAAACTCCACCCCGCCCATGGCGTCCACGATCTTGCCCACGGCCTCCCATTCCACGACCACCTGATAGTCGGGCTCAAAGCCAACCAACTGAGCGATTTCCTTGTACAGGGCCTTAATGCCCTTTTGATCGCCGCCGTTGGCATTATAGACCGAATTGATCTTTTTGATATCCCAGCTCACATTGACCATGGTATCCCGGGGGATGGACATGACAGTGGCCTTTTGGTTGGTGACATCATAGCTGGCCAGCAGCATGGTATCCGTGTTGCCGCCGCCGCCGGTATCCCGGCCCAAAATCAGGACCGTATACCAATCCTTACTCTTGCGCTGGCCATCCGCCCGAGGACGAACGCCCTCGCCGTAGTCCAGCTCCTCCGTGGTCTTGTCGCCCTCGCCGGGCAGCGTGGGCCGGACAAACAGGCTCTGGCACGCCGCCACTACGACCAGTGCGACTGCCAAAACCGCAGCCACAGCCACCAGAATTTTTTGCTGGTGGGTCAGGCGACTGGGTTTTTTCGGTTTTTTCTCTTTTGGAGCCTGCGCTCTCTTTCCGCCCGCCATGTGCTTTTCGTTCTCTCTTTCCACGCTATTTCTATCCTTTCAATGCATCCCGCGCCTCAATTGTGGCGTGGTGCACAGGGTTTCCCATGTCGGTCATTTCCGCAATCGTCATCTCCAACCCCAGAAGCATCCCGGCATCCAAGTCGTTATAACACACGCTTCGCAGTTTGTCCACCCCCGGAAAATCCCGGGAGGGTTCGATATAATCGGCAAGGTAAATGATTTTTTCCAGCAGCGTCATCCCAGCATGGCCTGTTGTGTGCCACCAGATTGCCCGATAGATCTCATCCTCCACGCCAAACACCGCTCGCGCCAGCGCTGCGCCGGTCTTTGCGTGAAGGAGCTTGAGCGCTTTTTGCTCCAGCTCATCCAGTTCAATGCCGTATTGCGCGCAAAGCGCAAGCTGCTCCGGCATGTTCAACTTTTTCGTGCAATCATGCAGCAGCGCCGCCACCCGGGCCTTTTCCACATCCGCCCCATAGCGCTCTGCCAGACGGATGGCCTCCTGCTCTGTGCCCAGCACGTGGGGAATGCGCTTGTTTTTAAGGTAGCTGAGGGCCACCGGACGCAGCTTGGAAAAGGGCAGGTTGTGCA
>CAZKMN010000232.1:0-2023 GCA_964553905.1 uncultured Oscillibacter sp. | reverse complement strand
TCACAGATCATCCTGCTGGGATTTTTGCTTCTGATCGTCTCGGGAGGCCTTTTGCTGATGTTGCCCATCTCCACGCGGGATGGCACGGGCGCGCCGTTGCTGGACGCGATGTTTACCGCCACCTCTGCCGTTTGCGTCACAGGCCTTGTGCTGCATGACACGATGGGGTATTGGACGCAGTTTGGGCAGGCGGTCATCATATGTCTCATTCAAGTGGGCGGCATGGGCGTTGTGACTATGGCCATCGCCGTTTCCATGTTTGCCGGGCGGAAAATCGGACTGAAACAGCGCTGGGTCATGCAGGAATCCATCTCTGCCCCGCAGATGGGCGGAATCGTGCGGCAGACACGGCTTATTTTAAAAATTGCCTTTGCGGTGGAGGGCGTTGGCGCGCTGCTGCTGGCGCTGCGGTTTTGCCCCCAGTTTGGCCCCCAAAAGGGCGTGTGGTTTGCCATCTTTCATTCCGTTTCTGCCTTTTGCAATGCGGGCTTTGATCTGATGGGCAACCACACCGGACCCTTTTCCTCCCTCACGGGGTATGTGGGCGATCCGCTGGTGAGCGGGACGATCGCCCTTTTGATCGTGCTGGGCGGCATTGGCTTTTTGACTTGGCGGGACGCGCTGCAACACGGCATTCATTTCCGGCGCTATACGCTCCAAAGTAAGCTCATCCTCACCACAACGGCAGGTCTTCTGCTGGCGGCGTTTGCCTTTTTTTATCTCTGTGAATTCCGCCAGAGTCAGTGGCAGGATCTGAAGCCCGGCGAGGTTGCGCTGGCGTCTGCCTTTCAGGCGGTCACACCCCGTACGGCGGGGTTCAACACCGTGCCGCTGGATCGCCTCAGCGAGACGGCGCAGATGGTGACGGTCCTTTTGATGATTACGGGCGGTTCGCCGGGGTCCACGGCAGGCGGCTTCAAAACTACCACGCTGGCGGTTTTGCTGCTGGGAATGCGGGCGATTTTTCACCATAGCAACAGCGCCCAGTGCTTTGGACGCCGTATTTCCGACGATACGCTGCAAAGGGCCGCAGCCATCTTTATGCTGTACCTTTTGCTGTTTTTGTCCGGTGGGCTTTTGATCTGCGGAATCGACGGCGTGCCGCTGCTGTCTGCCCTTTTTGAAGCGGCTTCCGCCATTGGCACGGTGGGCTTGTCCGTGGGCATTACGCCGCAGCTCTCCGCAGCGTCTCATCTCATTTTGATGTTTCTCATGTATTTTGGCCGCGTGGGCGGTCTTACCATGATTTATGCAGTTCTTGCCGGCGACCATGCAGTCTCTCGGCTCCCTCAGGAGCGGGTCACCGTGGGCTAAGGCAGGGAAGGAAAGGAGCATTCACATGAAATCGGTTTTATTGATCGGCCTTGGCCGCTTTGGACGGCACATGGCGCAAAAGCTTCAGGATCTGCATCACGAGGTTTTGGCGGTGGATCGGGACGAGCAGCGGGTCAACGCCGTGCTGCCCTACGTGACCAACGCCCAGATCGGGGACGGCACAAAGGCCCAGTTTATCGAGTCGCTGGGCGTGCGGAACTTCGACCTTTGCGTGGTGGCGATCGGCGATGATTTTCAAAGCTCTCTGGAGACAACGGCTCTTTTAAAGGAGTACGGCGCACGCTTTGTCCTCTCTCGCGCCGCGCGGGATGTCCACGCAAAATTCCTGCTCCGCAACGGCGCAGACCAGATCATTTATCCGGAAAAGCAGATGGCGTCTTGGGCTGCCGTGCGGTACAGCGGCGATAATATCTTTGATTACATTCAGCTCACGGATGAGTATTCCATTTACGAAACGGCTGTTCCGGCAGCGTGGGTGGGCAAAACCGTGGTGCAGCTTGCGGTCCGGCAAAAGTATAAAATCAACATCCTTGCCACCAAATGCGGCGACGCGCTGGAGGCGCTTCCCGGCCCGAACCATGTCTTTACGGCGGAGGAGACGATTTTGGTGCTGGGCGATAACCGCGACATGCAAAAGTTCCTGCGGTTTTGACCTCTCTATAAGGTCTTAACACCAGAGCCGCAATGC
>CAZKMN010000231.1:0-2048 GCA_964553905.1 uncultured Oscillibacter sp. | reverse complement strand
AACTGGGCTTTTAATGTTTCCTTTTTTAGTGTCTACTTTTCCTTGACAGGTTCAATTTCCTTTTGGAAATCGCCCGCGGCTTTTTTACTGTTCTGCCCGCTCGGGAAGCAGGTGTATCGCCCCGGTGCGGCGCGTTTCATGTAAGTCGATCAAGCGCTGATTGCTGCTGCCGCGAAAACGGAGGGAGAGGTCTTTGCGCTCCTCCACAAACCGTCCGTCCACCAGCACATCCAGCAGCTCCAACAGCTCGTCCGTCACCTCGCAGCGGGGATGGCTCCCCTCCCGCAGCAATTCCTCATACGTAAAGCCCGTGAAGCTCCAGATGGTCTTGTTTGGATAGGCGGCCTTTACGCTGCGTAAAAGCGGGACCAGTGCGCGCTGGTTTTCCGGCTCAAACGGCTCCCCGCCCAGCACCGTGAGTCCACTGATATAGGAGGGCTTCAGCAGCTCCAAAATCTGCGTCTGCGTCTTTTCCGTAAAGGGCTGCCCATAGCAAAAATCCCAAGTCTGGGGCTGAAAACAATGGGGGCAGCGGTTGGTACAGCCGGAGACAAACAGCGTCACGCGAACGCCCTCTCCATTGGCAACGTCGCAGGTTTTCAGCTCGCCGTAGTACATACTTCCTCCTTACAGGTGCATCACGCGGTCGCGGATCTCCTGCGTGCGTCCCTGATTCCAAAACTGGGTGCCGATATAGCCGCAGGTCCGGCGAGCCACATTCATTTTATCCTGATCCGTGTTGCCGCACTGGGGGCATTTCCAAATCAGCTTGCCGTTTTCCTCCGCAATCTGAATCTCGCCGTCCCAACCGCACACCTGACAATAGTCGCTTTTGGTGTTCAGCTCTGCATACATGATGTGGTCATAGATAAACTTCATGACCTGAAGGACAGCCTCCAGATTGTTCTGCATATCTGGCACCTCTACATAGCTGATAGCGCCGCCGGTGCTGAGATTCTGGAACTGGGCCTCAAATTGCAGCTTTTCAAACGCATTGATGGGCTCAGAGACATGCACGTGGTAGCTGTTGGTGATATAACCCTTATCCGTGATGCCCTCGATCACGCCGAAGCGCCGTTGCAGGCACTTGGCAAATTTATAGGTGGTGGATTCCAGCGGCGTGCCGTAAATGCCAAAGCCGATATCCGTTTCCGCCTTCCATTTGGCACACGCCTCGTTCATATGCTCCATGACCCGCAGGGCAAAGGGGGTTGCGTCCGCGTCGGTATGGCTCTTTCCCGTCATATACTTCACGCACTCGTAAAGGCCTGCATAGCCAAGAGAAATGGTGGAATATCCGCCCACCAGAAGCCGATCGATGGGCTCTCCCTTTTTCAGCCGGGCGCAAGCGCCGTATTGCCACAAAATAGGCGCCACGTCAGAAAGCGTGCCCATCAGACGATTATGACGGCACATGAGCGCCCGATAGCACAGCTCCAGCCGCTCGTCAAACAGCTTCCAGAATTTTTCCTCTGCGCCGCCGGAGCTGAGGGCCACATCCACCAGATTCAGCGTCACCACGCCCTGATTGAAGCGACCGTAAAACTGGTAATTTCCCTGTTCGTCCTTCCACGGAGAAAGGCAGGAACGGCAGCCCATGACCGGGAAGCAGTTGCCCTCCTTGAGCTCCTTCATCTTCTTTTCGGAGATATAGTCCGGCACCATGCGCTTCGCCGTACATTTGGCAGCCAAGCGGGTCAAGTAATAATAAGGTGCGTCCTCGTGGATGTTGTCCTCTTCCAGCACGTAGATGAGCTTGGGGAACGCCGGTGTAATCCAAACGCCCTCCTCGTTTTTCACGCCCTGATAGCGCTGCAAAAGCGTCTCTTCGATGATGAGGGCCAGATCTTTGCGCTCCTGCGGATTCTTCGCCTCGCCCAGATACATGAACACCGTGACAAACGGCGCCTGACCGTTGGTGGTCAGCAGCGTCAACACCTGATACTGGATGGTCTGCACGCCCCGGCGCACCTCGTCCCGCAGCCGGGTTTCCACCAGTTGCTCCAGCTTTTCCGCGTCGGGATTCGCTCCGATGGCCTCCATTTCCC
>CAZKMN010000230.1:0-2075 GCA_964553905.1 uncultured Oscillibacter sp. | reverse complement strand
GTCTCCAATCCAAACGCCATAGTGGTGCCTCCTACTATCATTTGTATCAAAGGATGCATGCATCCTTTCTATTTCACAAGATTTTGTGTGCAACAGTTTGCATATATTGTATGACACTTTCCAGTTCCGGTCAAGGGTTCGCGCATCTTTTCCCGTAGTTTTTTCAAAATGCCGGAGCAAACAGGCAGGAATCCTCTCCCACGCGTCAATTCTCGATAAAATGGACCTCTCCATCGTCCCGCGTGAGCTGGATCGTGCCGGTTTGATTCGTCTCCAAACTCTCCACCACGGCCCGCAGTGCCCGGAGCTTCCGGGGATAATCCGCGCCGTAAGGCAGCTCCACGGTAAACCGGCCGCCATACTCCATGGTCAGAACCGACGCGTCGTCCAGATGGATGGTTTTCACCTGCTCCATGAGGCCGGACTCCTCCAGCGCACGAAGCAGGGAGAGTAGACTTTGCTGGACCGCGGCTTTCTCCGTTGCCATTGCCATAGGCGTTCCGACAGAGGGCGAGAGGAGCTGGCAGCCCGTAATGCGCGGGCCGTCGCCCGCCTCCTGCGCGGTGCGCTGTTCCACGATTTTTCCCTCCGGGCTCACCAGCCACGCGCTGCCGTCCTGTATCACCGTCAGGGGCGTGCCGCACTCCTTGACCTCGATGAGCAGAGTATCCGGCAGCTTGCGCCGAATCCACACGTCCTCCATGTTGATATAGGGCAGCGCCGCAACGATTTTTTCCGCCGCCTTATACTTGTTCATCAAAAACAGGTTGTCACCGATCTCGATTCCAGTGGCATCCCAGATCTCCTGCTGGGTATAGCGCTCCTGTCCGGTAATGACCACGGTATCCACGCGGAAAAACAGCGTCAGCGCCACCACAATCGCAGCGCAGACCACCAGTGTGGACAGCACTTTGTAGAGGAAGCCGAAGCTCCCTCTTCTGTGCCGCCGATTGCTGTTTTTCCGTCTCGCCATGTGCCCCCGCTCCTCTAGTTTTCCTCGGTTTCCACGCGTCGGATCTCCCCGCCAAGCACCTTTAGATCCCTTGCGAGATCCTCATAGCCCCGGTCGATATGTCCGATATCCGAAACGCGGCTTTCCCCCTCTGCCGCCAGCGCCGCCACGCAAAGCGCCGCGCCGCCCCGCAGATCTGTACAGCGCACGGACGCGCCGTACAGCGTCTCCACTCCGGTGACCACCGCCACCCGTCCGGAAACGCGAATTTCCGCACCCATCCGGGTCAGTTCATCCACGTGGCGATAGCGGTTTTCAAAAATATTTTCCTCAAACACCGTGGTTCCCCGGCTTCGCAGCAGAGCCGCCATCAAGATGGCCTGCGCGTCCGTGGGAAATCCGGGATAAGGCGCCGTGCGGACCGTTCTCACTGCCCGCAGGCGCTCCGGGCAGCGACAGGCAATGCCCTCTCCCTCATCCCGCACAGCGCACCCCGCCTGTCGCAGCGCCGATGTAACTGTGGCCAGATGCGCCTCCCGCGCGTTTCGGAGAAAAATCTCTCCCCCGGTGGAGGCTGCGGCGCAAAGATAGGTCGCCGCCACGATCCGGTCAGGCATACAGCGGTATTCGCACCCATGCAGCGTCCTGCCGCCCGCAACGGTGATAAATGAAGTCCCGGCTCCGGAGACAGAGGCTCCGCAAGCGGTGAGGAAATTTTGCAAATCCACGATCTCCGGCTCCCGGGCCGCGTTGGAGATCACGGTGACGCCTTCCGCCCCGCAGGCGGCCAGCATCAGATTTTCCGTCGCGCCCACAGAGGGCAGGCTCAAAACCAGCTCCCGTCCCACCAGATGGGCGGCGGTACAGTGGAGGAATCCGCCCTCCTCGCGAATGTCTGCGCCCAGCTCCCGCAATCCCGCCAGATGGAGATCGATGGGCCGGGGACCCAATTCGCACCCGCCCCGATGCGAAGTTTTATGGTACCATCACCCCATTTTGGGGGTATTTTGTTCAAAAACAGACCTATTTTTTCAATTGTGGCCCCATATCTTTCGATCATGGCACCACAACATCCTATCCCCCTTGTTGAATGCTCTCTGTCGTCATAATTCCAATGGACGGA
>CAZKMN010000229.1:0-2086 GCA_964553905.1 uncultured Oscillibacter sp. | reverse complement strand
CCCGCCGCACCCGGCGGACACCATGAAAAAAAGGAGCGATCACCATGGCAAAACTGACCCCACGCACCCTCTCCGGCTTTATGGAGCTGCTTCCCGCACCCCAGCAGCAGATGGAGCGGATCATGGAGGCCCTGCGCCGCACTTACGCCCTCTACGGCTTCACCCCGCTGGATACCCCCATCATCGAAAGCAGCGACGTCCTGCTGGCCAAGGGCGGCGGCGACACCGAAAAGCAGATCTACCGCTTTCAAAAGGGGGATGCGGACCTCTCTTTGCGCTTTGATCTCACCGTGCCGCTGGCTAAATACGTGGCGCTGCACTACAACGACCTCTCCTTCCCCTTCCGCCGCTATCAAATCGGCAAGGTCTATCGGGGAGAGCGGGCCCAGCGCGGACGCTTCCGGGAATTTTATCAGGCGGATATCGACATCATCGGGGACGGAAAGCTCTCCATCCTGAACGAAGCCGAAATCCCCGCCATCATCTACAAAACCTTTTCCACACTGGGCCTCAAGCGGTTCCAGATCCGGGTGAACAACCGCAAGATCCTCAACGGATTTTACGCCATGCTGGGCCTCACGGAGAAGTCCGGCGACATCATGCGTACGGTGGACAAGCTGGACAAGATCGGCGCGGACAAGGTAAAAACCATTCTGGTGGAGGAATTCGCCCTCTCCGTCCACGACGCGGACGAAATTTTGCACTTCATCGCCATCACCGGCGGAAATGACGCGGTCCTCGCCGCGCTGGAGGGCTATCGCGGTCGTCATCCCCTGTTCGATCAGGGTCTGGACGAGCTGCGGACCGTGGTGCGCTATTTGGGCGCTTTCGGCGTCCCCTCCGAGCACTTCGCCGTGGACCTGACCATCGCCCGGGGACTGGATTACTACACCGGCACCGTGTATGAAACCACGCTGCTGGACCACCCCGAGATCGGCTCCGTCTGCTCCGGCGGACGCTACGACAATCTGGCCGAATACTACACGGACCGTCAGCTCCCCGGCGCGGGCATTTCCATCGGCCTCACCCGCCTTTTCTACGTGCTGGGCGAGCAGGGAATGCTGAACCCCGCCCTGCCCACCGCCCCGGCGGACGTGCTGATTTTGCCCATGACGGACGATCTCACCGGCGCCATCGCGCTGGCAACCGCTCTGCGGGAAAACGGCATCCGCACCCAGCTCCACTGTGAGGACAAAAAATTCAAGCAGAAAATCAGCTATGCCGACAAGCTGGGCATCCCCTACGTGGTCTTTTTGGGCGAGGAGGAACTGGCCGACCACGTGGTCGCCTGCAAGGATATGCAAACCGGCGAGCAGACCAAACTGGACGTGGACGCCACCATTTTCCGCATCAAGGCCGGCCTTGCCGAAAAGGAAACGGGCGCTGTCATTTTGGGGTAATTCCCTCGAAATTCCATTCCAAATCGTAATATATTTTCGCTATTATACAATTAGTATTAGATTTAGCAAGGTTTTCGGCGCTTTTTCCCTATTTTGCGGGCGCTGTCTACCTTGCAGCTTTGGATAAAAAAAGCAGAAAGGAATCCAATTATGATGCAAAATCGAACGCACAACTGCGGGGAGCTCCGCGCATCTGACGCGGGAAAAACCGTCAAGCTGGTGGGCTGGATGGAGAACGTCCGGGAGGTTGGCAGCAACTTTGCCTTTGTGGTCCTGCGGGACTTTTACGGCACCACCCAGGCCGTGATTGAAACCGAGGACATGCTCCGGGTGGTCAAGTCCATCAACAAAGAATCCACCATCTCTGTGGAGGGCGTTGTCCGGGAGCGGGACAGCAAAAACCCCAAGCTGCCCACCGGCGACATTGAAGTGGTCCCCACCAAAATCGAGGTTTTGGGCCGCTGCCGCTACAACGAGCTGCCCTTCCCCATCAACCGCAGCCGGGAGGCCGACGAGCTGACCCGCCTGAAATACCGCTATCTGGATCTCAGAAATCCCGAGGTAAAAAAGAACATTATTCTCCGCTGCAAGGTGGTCGCCGCCATCCGCAAGGCCATGACTGACCACGATTTTCTGGAGATCACCACGCCCATCCTGACCGCTTCCTCCCCCGAGGGCGCCCGGGA
>CAZKMN010000228.1:0-2100 GCA_964553905.1 uncultured Oscillibacter sp. | reverse complement strand
AAAACCTGCATTTTTTAACCGGCGTTTTCTTACATTTTATCACTGGCGCTGACAGTCCTTAGCGATGCCAAGCGGAATGAAATTCTCGAAAAGAATCCGGCACGGATGTTGGATCTGCCGCTGGTACAGCAGACTCAGCAGCAAATTCCGTCTGAGGAGGAAGCGCGGCGCTTTCTGAATGTGCTATGCAATGAACCGCTGCAATACGAAGTGTTCTATGTCCTCGCCATGTTCACCGGCTGTCGGCGGGGGGAGCTGTGCGCATTGAAGTGGTCTGATTTCCACCTTGACGGAGAGCAGTATCTCGTCACGGTCAGCCGTTCCCGCAGCAGCGTTCCCGGGAAAGGAGTCGTGGAAGGGCCGACGAAAAATAAGCACGCACGCACAATCATTCTCAATCCCAACGTCACCTCGCTTGTGCGCCACTACTGTTACACGAAAGTCGCCGATGCCAAGAAGTGGAACGTGCATCTCAGCCCCTATCTGTTTACCGATACAGATCAATCCCTCATTCATCCGGACACGTTTACCAAGCACCTCCGGGAGCTTCTGGATGACAATGATTTCCCAAAGGCCTTCCACCTGCATACCCTGCGGCATTTTTATGTCTCTTCCCTGCTCCACAGCGGCGTGGACAAGCAGACGGTGGCGGAGCTGGCCGGTCACGGTGACACGTCCTTTTTGGAACGCACCTACTGTCACCCGCAGATGGAATGCAAGCAAAGGGCGGCTGCGGAAATTTCCCAGACACTGCTCAAAAGCTGCTTTGAGAATTCCCCTGTCGAAAGCGCCACCGCTTAGTTGTCACTTTCATAGAATCTTGAACTTCCGAAAATAAAACAATAGCTATCCGGCCTCTCTTTCGGTATGGTGTTGCTTGCAAAACCGATCTCAGCAGAATAGAGATCAACCGAAAGAGAGGTCATTTTTATGGCAAGCATTCGCAAACGGGGCAACAGTTATTTGTTGGTGGTGTCCATGGGATACGACTACAATGGAAAGCGCCGTGCGCCCCAGCAGAAAACCGTCCGTCCCCCCGCAGGCCTAACGCCAAAGCAGCAGGACAAATGGCTGGAGGAACAGGCCATCCTCTTTGAGCTGTCCTGTAAAAACGCGCCGAGAGCCGTGGATAAAACCATGACGCTTGCAAAGTACACAGAACTGTGGCTGGCGGAGATCGCGCCCAACAAGCTGGCCAAGTCTACCGTCCTCCGTGAAAAGCAGGACATTGCCCGGTTCCTGCCAGAGCTGGGTTCCTACAAGCTGACGGAGCTTCGCCCTGAGCACTTCCGCAGCTTCTACGCCAAGCTACGCAAAGTGAAAAATCAGAAAACAGGAAAGCCGCTCTCCGAATGCACAGTTGAAGGCGTCCACGCATGTCTGTGTGGAATCCTCTCCGATGCCATGGAGGGCGGCTTTCTCGATCACAATCCCGCATGGCGCACCTATCGCTACGCAGGAAAAAAGAAAGAAAAACTTATCGCTGACGAGGACACTGTGCGCAAACTGGTTTCCGCGCTGGAGGAGGAAAGTATCAAATACGAGGTTTTCTACAAGCTCATCATCCTCACTGGAATGCGCCGGGGGGAGTGCTGCGGGCTGAAGTGGTCTGATCTGAACTGGCAGGAGCGCAGCATTCATGTCCAGCGCAACATCGTCAAAGTCACAGGTGAGGAAATCATCGTCAAAGACCCCAAGACCCTCTCCGGCAATCGGTACGTCTACTTCTCTCCTGAGATGGAGAGTCTACTGAAAGAATATCGGCGAGAGTGTGAATGGGAACTTAAAGCCTACGAAAACAGGTGCTTGACAGAGGACGACTTCGTATTCCGGCGGCACGGGTATGCGCTGCCGATGACGCCCACCACCTTCACTTGGCGGTTCAAGCTGATTCTCAAAAAGCACGGCCTGCCGGAAAAGTTGAACGTGCATTCCCTCCGGCACACCAACGCCAGCCTGCTGATTGCAGGCGGCGCAGATGTGGCTACGGTGGCAGGTCTGCTGGGGCACTCCCAGCCATCCACCACGCTGGATATTTACACCCACGCCTTCGATAAAAACAAGAGAGCCGCCAGCGTAGCGCTGCAGGGAGAATTAAAT
>CAZKMN010000227.1:0-2106 GCA_964553905.1 uncultured Oscillibacter sp. | reverse complement strand
GAAAATGGCAAGTATGTTTGCAAAACCAAGCTGCTGGGTTTGACCGACGTGGCCAACACCGAGAAAAAGGTTCCGCTGGAGTGGATCAGTGCCGCGCACAACAACGTGGAAAAGCCCTTTGTGGACTACGCTCTGCCTCTGATTCAGGGAGAGCCGAAGCTGCCCAAGGTGGATTCTCTCCCCCGTTTTGCAAAGCTGAAAAAAGTTCTGGCAAAATAAAGAAACATCAAAAAGGAGCAGGAATACCTGCTCCTTTTTTTAATTGGCCCCAACGCCTTTATTTGTTTTTTTGATAAATGCTCCAAAGCCCTTCCATCAGGAGGTATTTGTCATAGATGATCTCATGCTTGCAATATCGCACGATAATCGGCGCATTGCCGCCCGTAGCCACAACCGTAATCGTCTTGTTTGAAAATTCCGCCTGAATCCGGTCAATGACGCCATCCAGCATTCCTGCCGTTCCATAGACGATTCCGGAGCGCATACAATCCTCTGTGTTCTTTCCGATCAGCGTCTTTGGCCGCTGAAGCGAGATTGCCGGAAGCTGCGCCGCCCGACGGGATAGCGCCTCCAGCGAGACATTGACGCCCGGCAGCAGCAAGCCGCCTTCATAGGTTCTCCCCTCAGAAATCACGCCGATCGTAGTCGCAGTTCCCATATCAATGGTGATAATAGGCGGCGAAAATTTTTCAAGCGCCGCAACAGCGTCCGCCACAATGTCCGCGCCCACCTGCGTCTGGATCTCCATCCGCAGATTCAGGCCTGTCCGCACACCGGGTCCAACCACCATAGGCGGCTTGCCCAGAAGTCTAGTCAGGGCCTTTTCCATCATAAAGTTCAGCGGCGGAACCACGCTGCAAAGGATCGCGCCGGTAACATCGGTGTATTGAAAGTGATACAGTGCGAATAAATTCATCAAATCTATGCTGATCTGATCCGCCGTCTTGCGGCTGTCGGTGTCCAAAGAGGCCAAAAACAGCAGCTTTTTTCCGCCATCAAACAAGCCCACGGAGGTATTGGAATTTCCCACATCAATTGCCAGCAGCATGAGGTCAAGGCCCCTTTCCAAGTCGTTTTTTCTATGGTATCACGACTTTGCTTGCCTTGCAAGTAGGCACGTTTTATTTTTTGAAACAAACGTTCTAAAATACTGGCAATTCAAAATTTCTTCTGTTATACTGGACGCAACACCTTGAAAGGGCACAGGCTGCGATCTTTCTCTGCGGAGCACAAAAGTTGGCCCGCCTGTGGACAAAGGATTCAGCGCCGAAAATGGAAGGAGCACAGAACCCATGACTTATTTGACCGCCATTCCCTCCCCTGTTGGAATGCTTCATCTGGCCAGCGACGGAGAGTCCATTGTCGGCCTTTGGATCGAGGGGCAGAAGTATTTTGCCGCCACGCTGGGCAGCGACACGGAATCAAAGCCCGAACTGCCGGTGTTCCGGCAGGCAGAAGACTGGCTGCGCCGCTATTTTGCGGGGGAACATCCCGGTGAGCTGCCACCGCTGTCCCCCAAGGGCAGCCCATTTCGTCAGGCGGTTTGGAAACAGCTCCTGAAAATTCCCTATGGGGAGACTACTACCTATGGTCAGTTAGCTCAGGCGCTGCAAGCACAGGGAATTTCGGCCGCAGCTCAGGCCGTGGGCGGCGCCGTGGGGCATAATCCCATTTCTATCCTGATCCCCTGTCACCGGGTCGTGGGCGCCGATGGAAGTCTCACAGGCTACGCTGGCGGTATTTCCATCAAGCAGCGCCTTTTGGTGCTGGAGGGCGTTGATATGCGCCCATTTTACGTGCCCGTGCGCGGCACCGCTTTGTAAGGAGAAGGCTATGAAATCGTTTTATTTCAACCCCGGTTGTGCCCTCAGTCTCTATAAGCCTGCATACGAGACGCGGATTCTGGAGTTTTTGAACCAGCACTACGCCCCTGTGGAGCTCCACAAAATCTGCTGCCATCACAATCCCCAACTTCCCGCCGGGTCCACCATCATCAACGTCTGCGCCGGATGCGATAAGCGGTTCCGGACGCTTTATGAGGGCGTTGGGACCATTTCGTTGTGGGAAGTTCTGGATAGAATTGACGCCTTTCCCTTCCCGCATTAC
>CAZKMN010000226.1:0-2146 GCA_964553905.1 uncultured Oscillibacter sp. | reverse complement strand
GGAGCATGGAACGGCCCGACCAATGGCTTTCTTGTGGAAAATTTTACTGACTGCCGTGACACTGGGGGCCGGATTCAAGGGCGGCGAGGTGGTGCCCTCCTTCTTCGTGGGCGCAACCTTTGGATGCGTCGCCGGTCCGCTGCTGGGGATTCCGGCGGAATTCGCTGCGGCGCTGGGGCTGGTGGCGGTGTTCTGCGCTGCGGTGAACTGCCCGGTGGCCTCCATCTTTTTGTCCATCGAACTCTTCGGGGACGGGGGAATGCTCTATTTTGCAGTGGCCTGCGGCATCAGCTATATGCTCTCGGGCTATAACGGCCTCTACTCCAGCCAGACGATCCTCTATTCCAAGCTCAAGGCCCAGTACATCAACGTCCACACAAACGCACACTATGCCGGAGGCCCTCACGAAAAACCGCCGGTCGGTGGCAGCATTCAGGAATAAACGAACCCTCCCGTGGCATACTGCCAGCAGGCAAACTGCCGCGGGAGGGGTTTTTATGCAAATTTTAGCAGAACTTGGCACAACGCTTGGAACGGCGCTTTTATCCATTGCGGCGCTGTTTTTGCTCACAAAACTCATGGGGTCCAAGCAGGTTTCCCAGATGACCATGTTTGATTACGTGGTGGGCATCACCATCGGCTCCATTGCAGCGGAGCTGGCGACAGAGCTGGAACGTCCCCTGCGGCCGCTGACGGCGCTTTTGCTTTATGGCTTTGCGGCGCTGGGCATTTCCGTTTTGACCAGCAAGTCCCTAAAAATCCGGGCGCTGGTGACAGGAAAACCGCTGATCTTATTGGAAAACGGCGTGATTTACCGGGAGAACCTCAAGCGGGCAAAATTGGATCTCGATGAGTTTTTGACGTTTTGCCGCATGAACGGCTGGTTTGATTTGACGCAGCTCCAGACTGCCGTTTTGGAACACAACGGCAGCGTCAGCTTTTTGCCCAAGGAGACATATCGCCCTGCCACGCCGTCCGATTTGGATTTGAATCCCAAGCAGTCCTGCGTCCAGATCGCCTTTGTGATGGATGGCGAGCTCTTGACGGAGAACATTCAACAGGCGGGCAAGGAATCTGCGTGGGTCCACCGCGCCTTACTGCGGCAAGGGTATCGGGATGTGGAAGAGGTGCTGCTGGCTCTTTGGGACGGGGGAGAGCGGCTGATTACCTTTCCCATCTGCCCGGAAAAAAAGAAACACGAGGGCTAAAAGGGCACCGCATCCTCATACACTTTTTTTGGGTGATAAAATGAGAGCATGTGACTGTGATCCGCTGGCCCTGACCACAGCCGTCAACACGCTGGCGGTTACCATCGCCGGACGACTTGGAGACGACGAGCTGGCCTTGACGGCAGCTATTTTTACGCAGCTGGGAGACACACTGGCGACAATCGCCGTACAGCGAGAGCTATGCGGCGGAAAAGAAGAGGAAATTCCGTAATGAAAAAACGAAATTGTTGAATTTTTAACTAAGCGTGCAAACGATTTTTTTGACAAAATGCATTGCAATCTGTACAAAAAAGTGATATTCTAATTCCGCTGTTTCAAAAAACTGCTGTCACAGTCAAGAAAACAGGAGAGGGAAAATGAATATGGAAAATGGATTGCAGAAAAAGTACGGACTGCCAACCGCAATTTGCATGGTGGTTGGAATCGTCATCGGCTCCGGCGTGTTTTTCAAGGCGGAAACCGTCCTGAAAAAGACCGGAGGCAACATGCCCCTTGGCATTTTGGCATGGCTGGTCGTGGGCGCGATCATGGTCGTTTGCTCCTATGTCTTTGCCACAATGGCCACTCGCTATGAAAAGGTCAACGGACTGGTGGACTATGCCGAAGCCACGGTAGGCAGACGCTACGCCTATAACATCGGCTGGTTTATGGCAACGATTTACACGCCGGCGCTTACATCCGTGCTGGCATGGGTATCCGCTCGCTATTTTTGCGTTTTGATGAACTGGGAGATTACCGGCGGCGCTGCTATGACCATCTCCTGCTTCTTTTTGTGCATGAGCCACGTGCTCAATGCGCTTTCGCCCAGACTGGCGGGCAAATTTCAGGTTTCTACCACGGTCATCAAGATGATTCCCCTGATTTTAATGGCTTTGGTGGGGAGCGTTGTGGGCCTGAGCAGCGGACAGCTTGTGCAG
>CAZKMN010000225.1:0-2166 GCA_964553905.1 uncultured Oscillibacter sp. | reverse complement strand
AAGCTGGGAGAAAAGGGACTGGTGCAAAATGACGGCGGCGTGGTGACGGTGCTGGCTCCCCGGGAAATCGTGGACCGACAGGCGGCGGAGAGCTTTGTGGAAAAGACCTTTGACGGCTCCCTGCCGGGCTTTTTGGCGGCGTTTATGGGCGGAAAGAAGCTGACGGAGACGGAGGCCGACGCCCTGCGGCAGTTGATCGACGCCCATCGGGAGGAAGCAACATGACGGCGCTGACAGCGGCCTTTCGATGGCTTCTCGCGCAAAGTCTTCTGGCGCTGCCTGTGATGGGCGCGGTGCTGGCGCTGCGGTGTCTTATGAGGCGCACACCGAAAAAATACGCCTTTCTTTTGTGGGCCGTGGTGGCCTTTCGCCTTGTGGTTCCGGCTGGAGTGACCCGCCCCGTGCCGTGGAGCCTGTTCAATCTGCGGGCTTTGGAACCGGTCAGCCGGACGGCTGACATCATGGCCCAGAGCGCGAGCCGGGATCTCTCAAAGCTGACGGGCACGGCGACGACGGGGCTGCCTTTGGGCGGAATGATGCCGCCGCCACAAGGGGGCGAGACGCTTTCAATTTTGGCGCTGATCTGGGCAGCGGGCATGGCGGCACTGGCGATTTACGCCGCCGTCTCCTATGGGCGCTGGAAGCGCTCACTGTCGGACGCGTGCTTGCAGGAGGAGGGCGTTTACGAACAGGTCGGATTGCCAACGCCCTTTGTGCTGGGCTTTTTTCGACCGAAGATCTATGTGCCGTCTGGACTGTCTCTCGAGGAACGGGCGTGCGTTTTGTGTCACGAGCGCGTTCACATCAGACGGCTGGACCCGTGGTGGAAGCTGCTGGCATGCTCCCTTTGCGGGGTGTATTGGTGGAATCCGGGGGTGTGGCTTTGCGCCGCGCTGATGAACCGGGACATGGAGATGAGCTGTGACGAGGCGGTGCTGGCGACCATGGGGCCGGAGGCCAAGCGCGCGTACAGTATGTCGCTGGTGAGCGCGGCCTCTCCCCGGCGGTTTTCGGCGGTGTCCCCACTGGCTTTCGGGGAGACGGACGCCAAGCGCCGGGTGGTCCATGCACTGAATTGGAAAAAGCAAAGTCCCCGGGTGGCGTTTCTGGCTGCCGCCGCTGTGCTGCTGACCGCCATGGTCTGCTGCTTTGGCGGTAGTACGTCTTGGGTGCGGGCGGAGATGGAGGGGGACGGCGTGGCCTTTCAATGCGCGCTGCGCGCTCCGCTTTCTTCCTGGGCACTGTATGAGGATATTTATCAGGGAGGCGTGCTGGTTTCCAGCGTTCCCCGGGCCGTCAGCGGGGAGCGGGCGGACCCGGCGCTGGCTACAGATGCCAGAGACGGAGGCCGTCTCCGGGTGAGAGTGGACTATCTGGAAAGCGGCTTTGGCGGAACACTGGAGTGTTGGTACGGCGAGACGCTCCACTGGACCACCCTGCTTCCGAAGGACTACTATGTCGGGGCAGGGGGCTGCCTTGGACAAGGAGAAAACCCCAGAAGGACGTTTCGGCAAAAGCTGAATGCCGGGAGGGGGACCATCCTGTATAGCCGCCTTTTTTCCACCAGATCCGACGGCGGAATTTTCTTTGACCACGCGGAAGAGGGGAGCGTGGGGAAAAACGACACGGTGGTCCAATACCGGCTGGTGGCGTCCGGCGATGGAGGGGAATCCTTTGCCGCAGCCGCGCAGACGGACCCGGCGAGCTGGCTTTTTTCCCTGCGGAATCCATATCTGGGAAACGCCGCGGCGGATGGAGCCCTGCTGGATGCGCTGGGAACGGGGGAATTGGGCGCATACACCATGGAGCTGTTCACGGCAAAGCATCCCTACACCTTGCAAGTGAATTTCAGGGATATGCCGGATGACATCGACCCCACCAGTCCCACGATCGATCGGGCGATGGAGGGAAACGGGGCGCTTTTGCTGGCACCGCCAGCGCTGCAAGCGGCGCTGCGAGCGCGCCAGTGGCAGCAGGCGTTTGTGGTGCTGCGCCCGCTGTGGCAGCAGGCGCAGCTGCTGATCGTGGGCCATGCCCTGCTGGAAAAGCTGGTGCAACCCCGCAAAGCGATCACGGCGCATATCTACAGCGCGCCCTGTGCTCCTGAAAACGCAGCATTGAGCGATGCTGCATTGGCTGGCGCCTTGCAGGCGCAGTCGCTGGCCG
>CAZKMN010000224.1:0-2213 GCA_964553905.1 uncultured Oscillibacter sp. | reverse complement strand
GGATGCTCGCCGCTATTACAGCAACATCGTGGGGAAGTATGGGCCTCAGGTCCAGTCCCTGCTGAAGAAAACCGCTGATTTGCAAATTGACTATCTCTGCCCGCTCCATGGTCCCGTGTGGCGTGAAAATATTGGCTGGTTTGTTGAAAAGTATCAGCGCTGGAGCACCTATGCCCCGGAAGAACAAGCCGTGATGATCGCTTGCGGCTCGGTTTACGGGCATACGGAGAATGCGGCGGATATTCTGGCCTGCCGACTGGCAGAGCAGGGCGTGCGGAATATCGCCCTCTATGACGTCTCCAACACGGACGTCTCTGATCTGGTCAGCGAGGCATTTCGGTGCAGCCATCTGGTTTTTGCCTCCTCCACTTATAACAATGGGATCTACACCCCGATGGAGACGCTGCTGCTGGATTTGAAGGCCCATAATCTGCAAAACCGCACAGTTGCCCTCATCGAAAACGGCACTTGGGCGCCCCAGTCCGGTCGGCTGATGGGCGAACTGGTGGCCTCCATGAAGAATATGACGGTGCTGGAGGGCATGGTCAGTCTGCGCTCTTCCGTAAAGGAACCCCAGCGGGAAGCGCTTTGCGCCTTGGCGGATGCCTTGGCAAAGGATATTCTCAAAACAGAATGACAAAAAAGCGCCGAACGATGTTCGGCGCTTTTCATTTGACAAATTAGAGCAAGAGGAGTATCCTGAATATGAAAAGTATAACTAATCATACTTCTGTAGATGCGGAGGCACAACATGAAAGAATCGGACGGAAAGTTTGCGGGGATCGTTCGCGTGGGCGAAAAAGGGCAGATCGTCATTCCTAAGGGCGCACGGGATTTGATGCACATCCAGCCCGGGGACACCTTACTGGTATTGGCCGATGTGACGCGGGGCATAGCTGTCACAAAGGACGATGTGCTGCTTGAGCAATTTGAGACGCTTCTTGGCCCCAAGGGGGAGCAATGAGCAGAATTGTATTTTTTTCCATTCCCGCTTGGGGGCACACCAATCCGACGGTAGAGGTGGTGCGCCAGTTGACAAACCGGGGACATGAGGTGCGGTATTATTCCTTTTCTCCATTTCGGGAAAAGCTGGAGGCAGCCGGGGCCGATGTGCGGCTTTGCGATGCGTATTTACCTGCCATGACGCCGGGCGTGGAGAAAAAAGTGGGCAAGGATTTTTCCGCGCTCATTGAAATGACGGTGGACGTGGCTTTGGCGATGGAGGAGACGGTCGGCCGTGAGCTGACGGCGTTTCAGCCGGATGTGGCGGTGGTGGATTCCATGTGCATCTGGGGGAAACTGTTTTCCCAAAAGCTGAATCTTCCCATGATCTGCTCCACCACCACATTTGCGTTTAACAGGCAGACAGCCAAACTCATTAAGCGGGATTTCAAGGAATGGGTCCCCACGCTGCTTGGAATTCCACGCATCGGGAAAAAGATGGCGCTGCTGCGTCAACATGGATACCCGGTGAAAAAGCTGACAGATCTCATTCAAAACGACAATGATACGGATACCCTTGTCTATACTGCGCGGGAATTTCAGCCCATGGCAGAGATGTTTTCTAAGCGGTATGCCTTTGTGGGCCCCTCGGTGAGAGAGTGCCTGCCGGATCAAACGGCAAAGACCCGCCCGTTGGTCTATATTTCCCTCGGGACTGTCATGAATCGATGCATGGATTTTTATCGGGCCTGCGTGACGGCGTTTGACGATGGTGCGTGGGATGTGGTGCTGTCCGTGGGAGAGACAACGGATTTGGCGGCGCTTGGCCCGCTGCCGGAACATCTGCGGGCGGAAAAGCGCGTGGATCAACTGGCCATCCTGAGACGCGCCGATGTGTTTTTGACCCATTGCGGCATGAACAGCGCCAATGAGGCCATTTGGTGCGGCGTTCCAACGGTGCTGTTCCCGCAGCAAAGCGAGGAGGCGGCGGTGTCGGACCGGATGGAAGCGCTGGGTCTGGGATTGCGGCTGAAAGAAAGCACACCGGCTGCGATCCGCCGTGCGGTGGATCGGGCGCTGGCGGAGGGCGGTTATCGCGAAAAGACAGAGGCTATGGCCAAAAACTTTCGCGCCGCCGGCGGAGCGGAGCGCGCCGCTGCGATTATCGAACAGATTGCTGCTAAACCATAAAAAAGGAAGCTCATCTATAAGATGAGTGAACCTGTCAAGGAAAAGTAGACACTAAAAAAGGAAACATTAAAAGCCCAGTT
>CAZKMN010000223.1:0-2220 GCA_964553905.1 uncultured Oscillibacter sp. | reverse complement strand
CTATGTCGAGCAGTTGGAGCAGGCCGAGGGCGGATTTAATCGTCTGCCGGACGACGCCGCCGAGGCGCTTCGCAGCGTGGTGGCTCAGGCAAATACCCTCTGATCGTGCAAAGCCCCGTTTGCGGGCATCCCCTCTATAAAAAAACAGGGCGTCATCGTTTTCAAACGATGACGCCCGAAACATATCCGGAAGCGCTCTTCCGATCAGACCCGATCTGGAAATTTGGCGCAGAGGCCGTCCAGCTCAGAGAGAAGCGCGGTCATGTCCGCCTCGGTCAAGAGGCACTCCACCTCTGCCGTATCCTCCCCATCCATGGTATTTGGCAGGTAAAAAGACACATCCACCAAAAAGCCATCGCCCTCCGCCTGTGCAGCCAGCTCAAAGTAGGGCTCCACAAAGCTGCTTTCGTAATGGTCCTTGATGCCCGCATGGAGCACTTTCAGTCCGGCAGTCATCTCCCGCAGCTCGTACGTCAGCAGACAACTGTTGGAATCTTTGACCACCTGACCGTCTTCCCGGGTCCACATGGCCCGCAAAACAAGCCAGTTGCGGTCATCGCTGGTGGGGTCACCGCCATCGGCTGGAAATTCGTAAGTGTACACATCCAGCTTCAGTCGGGCATTCTCATTTTGAAACAGCATATTCGTTCTCCTTATGCATCCAAATGGTGTTCGGCGTAAAACGCGTCATAATCCTTCAGCATCAGTTGCAGCAGCGCCGGCGTGTCCAATCCGTAGGGGCAGCGGCTTTTACACGCATCACAATGGATGCAGTTTTCCACCTGATGCATTTTTTGATACCAGACGTCCGTCATATAGGGCTGATAAGGGGATCGGCGCAGCAGCGCAGACATTCTCGCCGCCTGCGGAATATCGATTCCCGCCGCACAGGGCAGACAATACCCGCAGCTTCTGCAAAAGTTCCCGGCCAAATCCTTGCGGTCATGCTCAATCACCGCCCGCAGCTCCGGCGTCAGGTGGGGGTCCCGACGGGACAGTTCCAGCCACTGATCCAGTTCCCACTCATGTTGAATGCCCCAGATCGGCACCACGTTATCAAATTCCCGCATGAAGGCATAGCAGGCCTCCGCGTGATTCAAAAGGCCGCCGGAGAGCCCCTTCATGGCAATAAAGCCCATGTCGGCCGCCTTGCATTGCTCCACCAGATCCAGATCCTGCTTCGCCGCCAAATAGCAAAACGGGAATTGCAGCGTCTCAAAGTTCCCCGAGGCAATGGCTTCCTGTGCCACGCGCAGCCGGTGATTGGTAATGCCGATATGGCGAATATAGCCTTTTTTCTGCATTTCAAGCGCCGCAGCATAGGGCCCGTCCGGGTCCTCCGGGTCTGGCAAAACGGCGGGATTATGGAATTGGAACAGGTCGATGTAATCCGTTTGCAAGTTACGAAGGCTTTGCTCAATGTGCACCAAAACCGTCTTCTTATCCGTGCCGCCGCTCTTGGTGGAAAGAACAACGTTTTTCCGTACATCGTGCAGGGCCTGCCCCAGCTTTTCTTCGCTGTCCGTATACATGTTGGCGGTATCATAGTAATTGATGCCCGCGTCATAGGCGCGGCGAAGCAGCTTCACCGCATCCACAAGGGGAATGCGCTGTACCGGCAGCGCGCCGAATGAAGTGCGCGTTACAAGCAGGTCTGTTTTACCCAGTCGAATCATGTCCATCAGAATTCCTCCCGTGTCTCACGCGGTAAATTTTTTCCACAGGCAGTATTGTACCACAAGTTTCCCGGTTTGCAAATATTGACGCGATGGAATCGCCATGTTATGATAGCTATATGGAAAAAGAATTGCATTTAAAATTAACAGTTCGTCTCTACACGGACGACCATTTACGCTGTTTCGGCCCCGGGATTGCAACGCTGCTCTCCCGGGTGCGGGAGCATCACTCTTTGCGCGCTGCGGCGGTATCCATGGAGATGGCATACTCCAAGGCATGGCGCATCATTCGCACCGCCGAGGAGGTCTTTGGCTGCAAGCTGCTCAGCTCCACCATTGGCGGCGCCCACGGCGGCGGCGCCGTCCTGACAGAGCCGGCAGAACGTCTTTTGGCTGCCTATGAATCCTACTGTGCGGATGTGGAAGCATACAGCCAGAGCAAATTTGAAGAGAGCTTTGGCTTCTACCGAACGTTAAACGATTGAAAAAAGGGACCGGACAATTGTCCGTGAACCTGTAAAATGAAAGTAGACACCCCAAAAGG
>CAZKMN010000222.1:0-2232 GCA_964553905.1 uncultured Oscillibacter sp. | reverse complement strand
CGTGCCGTACATTTTCGCGTTTAGCCCTGCGATGCTGTTTGTGGATGTGACTGGCCCCGTTCAGGTGGTGCAAATTTGCATCAGCGCTGTGCTGGGAATCTTCGGCGTTGCCGCCGCACTCAACGGATTTTTGTATCGCAAGGTGCCCGTGCTGCTGCGTCTGGCTCTTGCCGCCGGAGGTCTTGGGATGATGATCCCCGGTACGGTCAGCGATGTGGCGGGCCTTGTGATCGTGGGCGGTGTGCTGCTTTATCAGCGCGCTCGCGCCAAGCGGGAGATTGCCGAGGCATAACATGCTTTTTGGAAAGAGACTACGCCAAATCCCCAGACTCTTTCGACAGGCCGCAAAGACCGCTCCTCATGGAGCGGCCTTTTTTCAAAATCGGAAAAAGACGCGCAACTTTTTGAGAGGCGCAACCGTCTAATGCTCATACGGCATTTGGAAAATCTGTAACTATTTTGTTGTTGCTTTGCTGTGTGAACTGTACTAGCATAAATGATACAGTGAAACAGGAGCAACAAAGAAGAGGAGAACAAAACGATGGCTGAAGTCAAAGAGACTCTGCCCCAGGCGGAGAACACGCCGGAGGTTCCGGCGCAGGACGCTGAAAAACACGGCTTGAAAGAAAAATGGACGAAGATGCCTCGCAAGAAGCGCCGCCGGATCATCCGGAGGGTGATTGTTGGCGTGGTGGTTGTTGCGGCAGGCATCACACTGCTGAAGGTGTTTGGCGGAAGTAAAAAGCCCGAAACAGAGGTGGTAACCGATACCGTTCAATACGGCGCGATTACCTCCACGGTGGAGGGCAACGGCCTGACCAAGGCGAAAAATAGTGAGACGATTACCCTCACCACAGCCGGTACCGTGCAGGACGTGCTGGTCACAGAGGGCCAGAAGGTCACGGCGGGGACGCCGCTGTTTGTGGTGGATTCCGAGGCGGCCCGCACGGCTGTGCAGAAGGCGCGCAAGGATGTGGAGGGCTATCAAAAAAAGCTTTCCACCCTGCAAAAAGACATTGCGGGACTGAATCTGGCGGCGGGCTATCCCGGCAAGCTGCTGAAGGTCAAAACCCTGAATCCCGGAGATACCATCACAAAGGGTGATCCGGTTGCCACACTTTCGGACGATACCCGCCTGCGGCTGGAGCAATATTACAGCTATGCGTATGCCGGGGACATCAAGGTCGGCCAGAGCGTCAACGTGTCGATTCCGGCGCTGATGAGCACGCTCACCGGTACGGTGGAGGCCGTCCATATGGTCAGCCGCATTACGACAGAGGGTTCCAAGCTCTTTGCCGCGGACATTCTCTTGGATAACCCCGGCTCCCTCACCGCCGAGATGGCTGCGTCCGCCACGCTTACCGTGAATGGCGAGACGGTCTATCCCTACGAGACGGGAAAGCTGGCCTATTATCGTACCGGCGAGCTGATCTCCACGGTCAGCGGCACGGTGATCTCCAGCAATCTTGTGGATTATTTGCAGGTGCAGGCGGGACAGGTGCTGGTCCGCATTGACGGCGAGGACAGCGAGAGCGAGATCTTTACCGTGCAGCAGAGTTTGGAGGACGCCCAAAAGGCTTTGGAAACCGCAGAGAAAAACCTTCAAAACTGCAACGCCGTGGCTCCCATCGACGGAACGGTCATCGGCCTTTCCATTCAGGCGGGCATGGAGGTGGCGGCCAATACAACGGTCATCACCATTGCGGACACTTCCACCATCTTGGTGGACGCCACCGTGGACGAGCGAAACATCTCCTATGTCAAGCCGGGCATGGAGGTCCAGATCGACCAGTGGGGCACGCAATTTACAGGTGTTGTGGAATCCGTCAGCCTGAACAGTAAGGCGGAAAACGGCGTGGCGAGCTATCCCATGAACGTCACGGTTGACAACCCCGACGGGATGCTCATGACCGGCAGCTACATCAATTATAGCTTGGTGGCCAGCCAGAATGACAACTGCCTCGTGTTGCCGATTCAGTGCGTCAAGACCGTGCCTCTGGACGATGGGTCCACCGGAAACGTGGTGTTTGTCAAGGGCGACCGCCCGGAAAACGCCATTGATCTCTCCGTCCCTGTGGAGGGCGTTCCGGACGGCTTCTGGGCCGTGCCGGTGGAGATCGGTATTTCGGATACATACAACGTGGAAATCAAATCCGGCGTGGAGGAGGGGACTGAGGTCTTTACCCAGATACAGACCGAAAGCTCCTGGATGTGATATGCTGGTAACACTGA
>CAZKMN010000221.1:0-2245 GCA_964553905.1 uncultured Oscillibacter sp. | reverse complement strand
CCAAGTTCAACAAGAAGTTCGGTTTGGAGAAATAATCCTGACACGATCACAAAAAGGTCTGCCAATCGGCAGGCCTTTTTTTGTTTACATTTTCCGGGAAACCGCATATACTGTGGTCAATTGGATTTTGAGAGGAGACTGTGTGATGAAGCTGCATCCTGTGGATCTTATGACCATGACGCCGGAGATTTTTGGCGTATTTAGTACGCAAAATGCGCTGCTGACCGCCGGGGATCGCTCCGGCTGTAATCCGATGACCATCGGCTGGTGCCAGTTGGGCAGACTGTGGAGCAGACCTGTGTGTACAGTCTATGTGCGCCCCGAGCGGTATACCTACACTTTGATGGAGGCTCAGGACTACTTTACCGTCTCCGTCCTGCCGACGGAGGAAAAGGAGATCATGAAGCTGTGCGGCACCCAAAGCGGACGGGATGTGGATAAGATCAAAGCGTGCGGACTGACCGTGCGCTACGGCGCCGGAGACGCTCCCTTTTTTGAGGAGGCGGAGTGGGCGCTGGTTTGCAAAAAACTGTATGTACAGGACCTGTCTGCCGCCTGCGTGCGGGACGGCGCGCCGATTTTGCGCCATTATCAGGAGCAGGGCTGGCATCGGGCCTATACCGGCGAGGTGTTGGAGGCCTACGGAAGATAAGGAGAGTTGCCTATGGAAAAAACTGAGGAAGTACGTGACAGAGTGGTGCTGGCGGGCTTGAATTCGCCGGTGCTGAAGTGTGAAGAAAACGCTGACGAAACAACGATGGAGGAGCTTGCTGCGCTGGTAGAGACGGCTGGCGGCGAGACGGTTGGGATTGTGCTGCAAAACCGACCCTCGCCGGACCCGCGCTCGTTTATCGGCGAGGGAAAAGTCGAAGAGATCAAGACGTATTGCCAGAATAACGACGCCACCATGGTTATTTTTGATAATGATCTCTCGCCCTCCCAATTGCGGGTGCTGACGGAGATGCTGGGCGTGCAGGTGCTGGATCGCACCGGACTGATCTTGGACATTTTTGCCCAACGGGCCAAGACCAAAGAGGGACGCTTGCAGGTGGAGCTGGCGCAATACCAGTATTTGCTGCCGCGCCTGACGGGAATGTGGACGCATCTGGAGCGTCAGGCAGGCACCAGTGGACAAGGCCCCATCGGGTCCAAGGGCCCCGGCGAGACGCAGCTGGAGACGGACCGGCGGCATATCCATCGCAAGATCGATAAGCTCCGGGAGGATTTGGACGAGGTGCGTCGGGTTCGCAGTACCCAGCGGGAACGGCGCAAAAAGAACGAGGTGCCGGTGGTGGCCATCGTGGGGTATACCAATGCGGGAAAATCCACGCTACTCAATCACCTGACCGGATCGGAGATTCCGGCCAACAACCGCCTGTTTGACACGCTGGACACCACCACCCGTTTGCTGACGGTCAGCGATACACTGGACGTGGTGATTTCCGATACCGTGGGATTTATTCGCAAGTTGCCCCACCAATTAGTGGAGGCATTTAAGGCCACGCTGGAGGAATTGGAGTACGCGGATTTGCTGGTGCATGTCATTGACGTTTCCAACCCGGAGTGGCAGCAACAGGCGCAGGTTGTGGAGAGCCTGATTTTAGAGCTTGGCGCCGGCGATCTGCCTCGCATCGACGTCTTTAACAAGTCCGATCTGGTTCCGGCGGGAGAGATCATGCCCCACGGAGAGTCCATCGTCTCAATTTCCGCCAAAACCGGCGAGGGACTGGAAAAACTGATGGAGCTGATCGACCGGAATCTGGACAAGGGCAGCCGCCGGGTGACGCTGCATCTGCCGTATGACCAAGGCGGCCTTTTGGATTTGCTCTATCGGGAGGCAAAGGTGGAGCGGGTGGAATACAGCGAGACGATCGATGTGGTGGCCGTGTGTAATCCGAAAATTTTGGGGCAAATGGAGCCGTTTTTGGAGAAGTGAGGGGCAACATGAAACTTGAGACGCCGCGATTGATCCTGCGCCCGTTTACCGAGAATGACGCAGAGGATCTATACGCATATGCCAGCGATCCACGGGTGGGGCCGATTGCAGGCTGGCAGCCGCACAAAAATGTAGAGGAGAGCCGGGAAATCATTCGCACGATTTTTTCCCTTCCCGGCATCTTTGCAATGGAGTCTCGGGAGGAGCGGCGCGTGATCGGCTCCGTCGGCTTCGTGGACCGGCACCCCGCCGGCAGACTGCCCACCTGCCCGGACGACGAAATTGGCTACGGGATGCATCCCGATTTCT
>CAZKMN010000220.1:0-2252 GCA_964553905.1 uncultured Oscillibacter sp. | reverse complement strand
TTGCGGATTCCAGCGCTTCGCCGCTCTCCATCAAAATGGCGGCGTTTCCGGAGATGCTGGTCAGCGGCGTTCTGAGATCATGGGAGATGGCCCGCAGCAAATTGGCCCGCAGGGCCTCCTGCCGGGCGGTCTCCTCAATTTTTTGCTTGGCGCGACTTACCCGCTCTTTTTCCATGGCCAGACCGCATTCGTCCAAAATGGCCATAATGAGGTTTTGCTCAAAGGTGTCCGGAAGAGGCGATCCCCGCAGGGAGATCCCCGCCACAGCCAGCACCTGATCGGGGCTGCGGACGGCAAGATACAGGCACTGGGCGGCAGGCAGCGTGTGAGTAGTGGCCCCCGCGTGTTTGTTGTTGTGCAGAACCCAAAGCGCCGCCTCCCGCTCCAGCGGTGTTTCGCAAAGGGCGAGATCGCTTCCCTCAGGAGCCGGAAAGCGCATGGCGCTAAGCAGCGTGCCGTCCTCGCCCACCGGATAAAACAGCAGATCTCTCCGGAGGAGCTTTCGCAGCTGGGTGGCAGTGGCAGTCAGGATCGCCGTGGTGTCCTCCGCTTTTTGGAGCTTGCGGCTGGTTTCCAGCAGGACCTCTGTGCGGTAGGCTTTTCCGGCGCTTTGCACGGCCTGATGCTTGATGCGGGCCGTCAGGGAGCTGCCCAGCAGCGCAACGAGAAACATGACGCCAAAGGTGGCTACGTAGTTGGGCTTACTGAGCAGAGAAAAGTAGGGGGCCGTGAAAAAGAAGTTGAAGATCAGCACGGACAGCAGCGACGCCAAAAGGCTGTAACTGCGGCCGGAGGTGACCATCGCCACGGCTAAAACGCCCAAAATGTAGACCATGATGACGTTGGCGGTGGTGAAGCTCAGCGCCGTAAAGAAAAACCCAACGCCTGTGCAAAGGGCCAGAATCCCCAGCATCCGCAGCACGTCTCCCATGGAAAAACGCTCTTTTACCGGGAAAACACCGAGTTGACGTTTTTTCGGCTGGTCGGGTATGATGTAAATGTCCAGATCCGGCGCCAGCTCCTCCAGTCGGTCCATCAGGCTTTTGGAGCCCGGGAGAAGACTGCGCCGCTGTGGGCTGCGGCCCAGAACAATCTTGGAAACGCCGCCCAGCTTTGCGTATTCCGAAATCTGAATGGCGGGATCGTCCCCGTATACCGTGGCAATGCGAGCGCCCAATTCCTCCGCCAGATGCAAATTCGCCTGCAAATGCTGGCGATCCTCCTCTTTTAAGGAGGAAAACGAGGACGTCTCTACAAAAAGAGCGGTAAAAGCGCCGTGAAAGGCCTCCGCCATGCGGGCGGCGGTGCGGATGACCCGCGCGTTGGACGGCGCGCCGGAAAGACAGATCAGGATATGTTCGCTTGCCTTGGCCCGCACGGGGACCTGCGTCGTGCGCTCCAGACGATCCGCCGAGCGCCGGAACGCAATCTCCCGCAGAGCGGTGAGAGTAGCCTTCTTGCGCTCGAGGTCTTCTGGGGGACAGGCACTTTCCGCGCAGGCGCGCTCCAACAGCTCCCGGGGCTCCAGATCCACCAAAACCACAGACGCCGCGGTATCAAATACATGATCGGGAATGCGCTCTGCCGACGCCGTTCCGGTGATGGAGGCCACCACGTCGTTCAAACTCTCCAACTGCTGGACGTTCAGCGTGGCAAAGACGTCGATTCCCGCCCGCAACAGCTCCTGAACATCCTGATAGCGCTTGGAATGCCGGCACGTGGGCGGATTGTCGTGGGCCAGATTCTCCAGCACCAGAAGCCGGGGGCGGCGGAGCAAAGCCTCGTCCAACGCCAGCTCGCCGGAGGAAGCACCCGACAGCGTTTCCAGTGCATGGGGCAGCAGCGCCAGCGCGCGGGGCGAGACGGGGCCCGCCACCACATCCACGCCATGTTCCTGCTCCCGCAGGGCAGCGGCGAGCATGGCGCGGTTTTTTCCCACGCCGGGAGCATAGCCGAAGAAAATTTTCAGGTTTCCCGTCCGAGGCGACTGTTCAGCCGTCTCGCAGGATAGAACCGGTGTTTTCAAGAAAAAATCCCCCCTTGTTGCAACAAATTCAGTATAACACAGCCTGCGGCTGCGCGCATAGAAGTTTGACGAGAATTGTCGCAATTTCCAGAAAAATGTCTGCCGGTCTTAATGCAGTCTTAATGCAGCGCGTGCACTCTTAACCACATCCTCATTTTTGCCATGGTAGAATAAGAGACAAATGCAATTCTGAGGGTTGGAGGCGTTTTCGTGCTATTTCGTAAAA
>CAZKMN010000219.1:0-2272 GCA_964553905.1 uncultured Oscillibacter sp. | reverse complement strand
TTCAAAGTCGTTGGGGTCGTGGGCAGGCGTCATCTTCACCGCGCCGGTGCCAAAGCCAAGCTCCACATAATCATCTGCCACAATGGGAATTTCCCGATTCATGATGGGCAGGATGCAGGTTTTGCCCACAAGCGCTTTGAAGCGCTCGTCCTCGGGATTGACTGCCACGCCGGTATCGCCCATCATCGTCTCGGGCCGGGTGGTGGCAATCACCAGATCGCCGGAGCCATCTGTCAGCGGGTAACGGATATGCCAGAGATGACCGGGCTTATCCACATACTCCACTTCCGCGTCGGAAAGCGCGGTCACGCAGTGGGGGCACCAGTTGATGATCCGGCTTCCCTTATAGATGAGTCCCTTTTCATAGAGATCGCAAAACGTCTCCCGCACGGCCTTGGAGCAGCCCTCATCCATGGTAAAGCGCGCACGCTCCCAATCGCAGGAAACGCCCAGCTTTTTCTGCTGTTCCACAATGCGGCCGCCGTATTTTTCCTTCCACTGCCACACGCGCTGGAGGAACTTTTCACGGCCCAGATCATAGCGGGTCTTTCCCTCCTTGACACGCAGCTCTTCCTCCACCTTGATCTGGGTGGCAATGCCGGCATGGTCCGTGCCGGGCAGCCACAGGGCGGAATAGCCCTCCATCCGCTTAAAGCGGGTCAAAATATCTTGCAGCGTGGAATCCAGCGCGTGACCCATGTGAAGCTGACCCGTCACGTTGGGAGGCGGCATCACAATGGAAAACGGCTTTTTCTTCGGGTCGGGATCGCCGCTGAAGCAACGGCCCTTTTCCCACATCTCATAGATGCGGGATTCCACCTGCTGGGGTTCATAAACCTTTGGCAGTTCTTTTTTCATGGATCGATTCTCCTATTCTGTTTGTGTCTCAAGTTCTTATTTAACATTTCCTGCATGAGCACAGCCCTGTTTGCTACCGACAAAAAAACGCCCCGAGCCGAAAGGCTCAGGGCGAACACAAGGTCCGTGGTACCACCTGGATTCGGGAGCAGTCTCCCGCACTCACCGGCGCAAATGCGCCGCTTCCCGATAACGGTGGAACACCGTTGCCGCTTATCCCCACCGGGGTTCAGCGCAATGCTCCGGGACGACTTCTCCGACCGCTTCACGGGAACTCTCACCAGCCGTTCCCTCTCTTTGCATCCGCGCATCGAATACTGCTTCCCATCTTCGCAGTTTTCATATACCGTTACAGTATAGTCTACCCATTTTCGATTGTCAAGAGTCAGGATAGCCGCAAAATTTCCTTCTTTAGTCGAGAAATAATGCGTTTTTCCAGTCTGGAAATATAGGATTGCGAAATTCCCAGTCGGTCCGCCACCTCTTTTTGCGTTTGCTCCTGTCCCCCGTTCAATCCAAAACGCAGGGTGATGATCTGTTTTTCCCGTGGGGAGAGAATGCTGATCGCCGCCGCCAGGAGGCTCCGATCCACGTCTTCCTCTATGGGCCGCATCACGGTGTCCGCCTCCGTGCCAAGCACGTCGGAAAGCAGCAGCTCATTGCCGTCCCAGTCTGTATTGAGGGGCTCGTCAAAGGAAACTTCCCCTTTTCGATTGGCGTTTTTACGCAAATACATCAAAATTTCATTCTCAATACAGCGGGAGGCGTATGTGGCAAGCTTGATATTTTTATCAAGCCGATAGGTCCCCACCGCCTTGATGAGCCCAATGGTGCCGATGGAGATGAGATCCTCCAGATTGATGCCCGTATTTTCAAAACGTCTGGCAATGTACACGACCAGTCTCAGATTATGTTCGATGATCTCCTGCCTCGCAGGCTCCTCTCCGATGCGCTGCAACAGCTCCGCTTCCCTCTCCCGCGTCAGCGGAGGCGGCAGCGTGTCGCTTCCTCCAATGTAATGGACGCCCGCCTCCGGCAACAGTCCCATGCGCGTGAGCAGCCGCCGTAGCTTTTCCAAGAACGCTTTCATGATACCCTCCTTGCTCTCCGCCCCACAGGGCGCAATATCCCGTTTGAAAACTGGTGGGTGACAGCGCCGCCAGCAGCCCCGGATAGCGCTCCCCTGCGATTTCGGTCCAATCGGTCCGCACCGCCAGCAGCAGACCGCCCGGCATTCCAACCGTGTGATACGGGATCAGCCGCGTATGCAGCTCCGGCGCCGCGCCCCGGAGACTCTCCAAAAGGTCCGGTGGAAAGCGCAGCATGGCGTCCGACAGTAGCGCCCGTGCCGTCTGGGGCAAAATCGGATGGAGCGCGCCTCTGGCCGTCACCAGTACCATCTGCCCGCTGGCAG
>CAZKMN010000218.1:0-2279 GCA_964553905.1 uncultured Oscillibacter sp. | reverse complement strand
TCAAATCCGGCACAAAGCCCGGCCAATCCATGATGGCGATATCGGAAAACGGGCCCCAGGGCTGAAAGACCGCACGGCCCTCCACCACGGCTTCCAAAATGGAAAGGGTGTCCTCCTTGGCGACCTTTTTGCCCATGAAATCGCCGGTGTTGATGATATAGCACGCCACGTTCTTCTCTGCCACCAACTTTTTGAATTTTTCGTAATCATTCACCAGCGGATAGGTGCGGAAGGGGTTGGCATAGGGCTCCACCACCAGAGCGTTGGGGTCCACACCGGGCTTGAGCCGCTCAGCCGAGGAGCGCTTGGTAGCCAGCGTTGCGCCCATCACAGAGGCCAGAGAAGCGCCCTTGAGCCGCACGATGGGGGGGATGGTGGGGTCTTTCATGATCCAGAAGATGGCGTTGACGGGCGCGTCGATCCGGTCTACTCGGTTGGGGGACCACAGCTTGGACTTGATGGCCCGCCCGTTGCCGTTGCGAATGTCCTCTGTCACCAGCACGACCTTGCCGTCCTCGTCCAGTGTGGCGGAGCAGTTTTGCGCCGTGAGGAGATAGTTGTTGTCCGGGGAATCAATGGGGTAATCCGCGGTTTTGTCAAAGTAGGTGGGCTCCAGCGCAATAGAGGCGCAGGTATCTGCGTTGATAATAAAGGAGTCGTCGTGCAAAACCTTGATGGAGGAATACTTCCCGCCGTGCTTGGCGTGGGTGAGCGTAGATTTTCCGGAGCCGCTGAGCCCAAAGACTGCCGCGACAAATTTGGACCCGTCGTCCAGCGTGTATTCCTTTTGCCCGCCGTGGCAGGAGGCATAGCCGTTGCGGTTGGCAATGGCCCACGCCAGCGTCAGCGTGCCTTTTTTGTGCTCGCCGAAATAGCGCATCCCCAAAATGGCAGCGCAATTGGTTTCCGTGTTGAAATAGCAGAGGCACTTGGGATCGCACACATCCTCCATGCCCGGCGCACCGGCCCACTGAGGGTCGGAGAAGATATAAATATCCGGCTCCCGGCCGTTGCCAACTGGAACGGAGCGCTTGTACATCCGCGTGTATTCCTCGGAGAGATACTGGAAGTTCAGCATCCAGTTGTAGAGCAGGTTTTCCTCGCCCTCAGGGATGAGCAGATGGGCGCGAATCATGAATTCCTCGTCCAGTCCAATATAGACCTGCGCGTGGTACATGGTTTTCCACCGGGTATCGTACACGGCGTCCATGACAATTTTGTCCAGCGCGGCGGAGTTCACGCCGGGTTTCCCTGTGATGCGGCGGGCGGGCGCATAACGGCCCGTGATGGAGCCGTCGTTGAAAAGCAACACTCTGGCGTCGGGCTCCAGACCAAATTCCTCGCCCCGATAGATCACCTGATCCGTCATCACGGTTCCGGGCGAGTTTTTAGCCAGCTCATAAGCTTCGCGCAACGTGTTGATTTTCACCACATTGTTTCCATAAAACGGCGCTTCAATGATGGAACGGGTCTTGGAAAAACCGACCTTTCCAGCGCCGATCTCGTTACGGGGATACTGAGATTTAGTTGACATAATTTAACCTCCTGTCAATCGTGACATCTGCGGATAAAACCATATTGATGAATGCTATCATACCCCTGTCCGCGTAAAAACACAAGGGAAAAGGGCGTTTCGTTCGCGGGAAGAATCCATGCGAAAAGCCCGCTTTTACGCCCGATGGGTGAGCGCTTCCGAAAGCCGGGCGAAATCGGCCAGCGTCAGGCGTTCGCCCCGGATGGAGGCGTCCAGACCGCAGGTGTCCATGGCGGCTTGAATTGCCTCCTTGGACCAACCCGGCAGCGCGGCGGCAAGGCTGTTTGCCAGCGTTTTGCGCCGCAGCAAAAAGGCGCCCCGCACCACGCGGAAGAAAAATGCCTCGTCCGCCACAGCCACGGCAGGCGTTTCCCGCCGTCGGCAACGGATTACGGCGGAGGTCACCTTGGGGGACGGGAAAAATTTCTCCCGCGGCACATCAAAGAGCAGCTCCGTTTCCATGTGGTACTGCAAAAAGAGTGAAAACGCGCCGCCGTCAGACGAGCCCTGCGGGGCGCAGAGCCGCTGAGCCACCTCCCGCTGGATGAGAACGGTCACACTGGAAAAGCACGGCGTTTCCACCAGCTTTGCCAGAACCGGCGTTGTGATGTTGTAGGGAAGATTGGCACAGACCATGGGGGTAAGTCCGGGAAATTTTTCCGCAGCCAGCGCAGAAAGATCCATCTTGAGCGCGTCTCCCGGCACAATTTCCACGTTGGGATAGGGGGCCATCGTCTCCTTTAGA
>CAZKMN010000217.1:0-2360 GCA_964553905.1 uncultured Oscillibacter sp. | reverse complement strand
TACCATGCGGGTGATCGGCTTGTAGACGGTCGCCTGCTCACCAGCGGCGGACGGGTGCTGGGCGTGACCGCCGCGGCGCCCACACTGCGCGAGGCGCTTTCAAACGCATACGCCGCAGCGGACAGCATTACATTTGACGGAAAATATCTGCGCCGCGACATTGGCCGCCGAGCGCTTTCGGCTTTGGAGGAATGAGTATGGTACAACGGGTCTATGTGGAAAAAAAGCCTGCTTTGCGGCAGGAGGCCGATGGGCTTTTAGGTGAGCTGCACGCGCTTTTGGGACTCACAGATCTCCGGGCTCTGCGGATTTTGAACCGGTACGATGTGGAAGGGACGGATGAATCCGTTTTTCGTCGGGCCGTGCAAACCGTCTTTTCTGAGCCGCAGGTGGACGACACGTTTGATGCCCTTCCGGATGCCGACGCAGCCTTTGCCGTAGAATATCTCCCCGGACAATTTGACCAGCGGGCAGATTCCGCCAGCCAGTGCATTCAGCTCATGACCCAAGGCGAGCGCCCCACCGTCCGCACGGCCCGGGTCTATCTGTTGACCGGCGCTCTGGAAAAAGGCGATCTGGATCGCATCAAGCGCTATGTCATCAACCCCGTAGAGGCCAGAGAAGCCGAGCTGGCTCCCGCCGTCTCCTTGACCATAGACGTTGATATGCCCGCTCCGCCTGCCGTCATCACCGGCTTTATCGGCATGGACGACGCGGCGCTACAAGATCTCATTGGCTCCTTGGGACTTGCCATGGATCTGGGCGATCTCGCGTGCTGCCGGTCCTATTTTGCCGAGGAGGTCCGAGATCCCACCCTCACGGAGATCCGGATTTTGGATACCTACTGGTCTGACCACTGCCGCCACACCACGTTTTCCACGGTGCTTACAAAAATGGAGACGGAGGACCCCAAGGTCGCCGCCGCATACCAGCGCTATCTCGACCTACGCAATGCCACCCACGCGGGGGAAAAGCCCGTCACATTGATGGACATGGGCACACGCGCCGCCAAATACCTCAAGCAGCAGGGCTTTTTGGACGCGCTGGACGAGTCCGAGGAGATCAACGCCTGCACGGTGAAGATCGATGTGGACGAGGATGGCGTGGACAAGCCGTGGCTGCTGCTCTTTAAAAACGAAACCCACAACCACCCCACGGAGATCGAGCCCTTCGGCGGCGCGGCTACCTGCATTGGCGGCGCCATTCGGGACCCGCTGGCAGGCCGCGGCTATGTCTATCAGGCCATGCGCGTCACCGGCGCGGCTGACCCCCGCAAGGCGCTGAAAGACACCTTGCCCGGCAAGCTGCCTCAGCGAAAAATCGTACAGTCTGCCGCCGCGGGATACAGTTCCTACGGCAACCAGATCGGGCTTGCCACCGGGCTAGTGGATGAGATGTATCACGAGGGCTACGCCGCCAAGCGTCTGGAAATCGGCGCGGTGGTGGGCGCGGCCCCTGCCGAAAATGTTCGGCGGGAAACGCCCCAATGCGGCGATGTGGTGATTTTGGTCGGCGGACGCACCGGTCGGGACGGCTGCGGCGGCGCTACAGGTTCCTCCAAAAGTCACGATACCGCCTCTGTTGCCACCTGCTCTGCCGAGGTGCAAAAGGGCAACGCCCCCGAAGAGCGCAAGCTCCAAAGGCTCTTTCGCAACCGGGAAGCCGTGCGGCTTATCAAGCGCTGCAACGACTTTGGCGCCGGCGGCGTCAGCGTAGCCGTGGGCGAGCTGGCGGACTCTCTGGAAATCGATCTAAGCCGTGTGACAAAGAAATACGAAGGGCTGGACGCCACCGAGCTGGCAATCTCCGAATCTCAGGAGCGCATGGCGGTAGTGGTGGAAGCGCAGGACGCCCAGCGTTTCATTGCCCTTGCAGGCAGGGAAAATCTGGAGGCCACCGTCGTTGCCTCCGTCACCGATACCGGTCGTCTGGTCATGCGCTGGAACGGGCAAATTGTGGCGGACCTGAGCCGGGCCTTTCTCAATACAAACGGCAAAGCCAAATCCGCAACCGTGCATGTGGACGCGCCCAAGCCCTCTCCCTCCGTACAGGTGACCAACTTCCGCGACACGCTGCTGCGTCTGGCCGGAGATCTGAACATCTGCTCCAAGCAGGGTCTGGCTGAGCGGTTTGACTCCACCATCGGAGCCGGCAGCGTTCTGATGCCCTTTGGCGGGACGTATCAAAAGACCCCCACGCAGGCGATGGTGTCCAAGCTGCCGGTGCTGGGCCATGAGACGACCACCTGCTCCATCATGGCCTGGGGTGGAAATCCCTATGTCATGGAGGCCTCTCCCTATCGGGGTGCCTATCTGGCCGTGGCAGAATCCGTTGCCAAGGTCATCGCCGCCGGAGGCAGC
>CAZKMN010000216.1:0-2370 GCA_964553905.1 uncultured Oscillibacter sp. | reverse complement strand
CCCTCGCCGTCGTTGACAAACTGGGAGAACACGTTGTTCCACACCTCAATGTATCGATCGCACTCGCAGCCCACGGTACAGCCGGGCTTTCCGCAGCCATGCTCCACGCCGCGGTCATAGTACACCTCGGAGCAGGGGCCGCAGGGACCGGCGCCGTGCTCCCAGAAGTTATCTTCCTTGCCAAAGCGGAAAATCTTTTCCGCGGGGATGCCAATGGTCTTGTTCCAGATCTCAAAGGCCTCGTCGTCGTCCAGATAGATGGAGGGGTACAGACGGTCCTTTTCAAGACCCACGACCTCCGTCAAAAATTCCCAGCAAAACGGAATGGCCTCTTTTTTGAAGTAATCACCGAACGAGAAGTTGCCCAGCATCTCAAAGTACGTGCCGTGGCGATCCGTCTTGCCGATGTTTTCAATGTCGCCGGTGCGGATGCACTTCTGGCAGGTGGTGACGCGGTTGCGGGGCGGCTCTTCTTCCCGGGTGAACCAGGTTTTCATGGGGGCCATGCCGGAGTTGATGAGCAGCAAACTCGCATCGTTGTGAGGGATCAGAGAAAAGCTGGGCAGACGCAGATGGCCCTTGCTTTCAAAATAGCTGAGGAACATTTCCCGCAGTTCGTTCAGCCCGTGATAGGGATGTGCCATAGTGTTGTTTCCTCCTATATGATTTGTTTTCATTGTTTGTTGACAGAAAATAAAAAAATCCCCGCCCTGCAAATAGGGGCGAAGACTTACTTCACGGTACCACCCTAATTATCTCCCCCAAAGGGAAGCGTCTTAGCCATCCGGTAACGGGGATGAACCGTTCCGCTCATCGCGGACTGCTCCAAAGTGGCTGCCGTGCGGCGTTGGTAAGGGGCTCTCACCAAATCCCCTCTCGCTTGGACCTGCTGGGCAAGGCTGGCTTTGTCATGGCGTTTTAACTCTTTAACAACGATATTATATCTTGTTTCACAAAATTGTCAACGGAAACTTTTCAAAAGACAATTCCGGTAAAGTTTTCAAAAAATTCTTCCTTTTTCAAATCCTTTCGCGTATACTGTCTCCATCTCAAAACAGGAGGAATTATCAAATGAAGCAAATGCTGCTTTTAGCCATCGTCATCGTCGCGGGCGTGGTGGCGATCAAACTCTATACCGGCCGCAGCGCCGCATCTCCGGACGGGGCGGAAGCGGGCGCGTACCAGTCCATCACCCCGGAGGACGCCAAGACCCGGCTGGATTCCGGCGATCCGGTGATTTTGCTGGATGTACGCACACAGGAGGAGTATGACGAGGGCCATATTCCCGGCAGTGTGTGCCTGCCCAACGAGAGCATCACGCCGGACATGCCCGCCACGTTCGATCAGGACGCGGAGATCATCGTCTACTGCCGCTCGGGTCGCCGCAGCGCGGAGGCTGCCGGGAAGCTGGCGGACATGGGCTATACGAACGTGTTCGATCTGGGCGGAATCATCAATTGGCCCTACGAAACGACTACGGAGTAAGCCATCGGAATAAGCGATTACAGAAAAAGTGCTCCCCCGGATGGGGGAGCACTTTCTTTGCATCACGGCGCCAAAAATACAAGATTTTTATCTGTAATGAAGTTGGGAATGCTGTATAGCACCAGAATATCATCAATTTCCTGCTCTGCGGCGTACTGCGCCACGCCGACGCGGTAATAGCGCAGATCCAGCAGGTGGACCTCGGAAAACTGCCGGGCGAGGAAGGGAGCCAGCGCGTCCGAATAGGAATCCCGCACCAGCAAAATCTTCCCCTGAGCGTCCGGGTTGTCATTCGTGATGACACAAAGCGGCTGGTTTCCACCTAAAAAGGCGGAGTATTTGTCCTTTTTGGAAAGATAGCTCTCGTCGTACAGCTCCGCCTTTTCGGGACTGCCGCTACGCCAAGAGGTCACATGCAATCCCTCGCCCGATACCCAAAATTCCATGGTGTCCGACTTGAGCCAGTGAATGCCGGACGAGGAATAAAGAGTTCCGTTGAACGAATCGCTGACGGTCTGGGGCGTAAAGGCGTCCATGGGCAGCGCTTCCCGGCCCAGCGATTCCATCACGGCGACATAGCCGTAGTAAGCGCCCAACGTGGTCCAGTGATGGTCCGTGCGATAGAAGATGGGCTCTTGGGCGTGCTGGGCTAACGCGGCGCTGAAATCCACCGTGGGGATGCCTGTGGCCGCCGCTTCTGACAAAAACGCCTGCTGGTCCCAGCTCGTTGCGCCAAAAGGCAGCTTGTCGCGCCAGATTTCCGCAGCGGAGGGAATGAGCCCCAACGTCACGCGGGAGGGCACGGCATTTTCCAGCCGCGTCACATAGTCGAGATTTTTGGAAGGAAGGTCTTTCACGGGACGTTCCACTTTGGAGATCAGCGTG
>CAZKMN010000215.1:1294-2387 GCA_964553905.1 uncultured Oscillibacter sp. | reverse complement strand
AGCCGGAGACTGGCGGTACGACGAAGCCGGAGACTGGCGGTACGACGAAACCGGAGACCGGAACCACGACCCCAACGCCACCAACCGAGCCCACAGAGCCCAATGTCCCGGCTGATCCGGGATTTGCGGTGGTAGAACCGGCCCCCGAGGGCTGACGTCCCAAAAAGAAAGGAACGATGAAATGACACCAAAGGAATTGGCTGTTTTAGCCGTAAAGGCACTGGATGAGAAGAAGGGCAAAAAAATCGCTGCGTTGGAGATCACGGATCTCACTGCGCTGGCGGACTATTTTGTCATCGCCACCGGCACCTCCAATACGCAGATCAACGCGCTGTGCGGCGCTGTGGAGAAGATGCTCAAGGAGCAGGCTGGGGAAGACCCTCTGCGCCGGGAGGGATACCGGGATGGCACTTGGGTCCTGTTGGACTATGGCTGTCTGGCTGTCCACGTGTTTTCCGAGGAGGCCCGGGAGTTTTACGCGCTGGAGCGGTTGTGGCATGACGGCAAGCCGCTGGATTTGAGCGGCATTTTGACCGAGGACTGACCGAAGCCCCTCTTGAAACCGGGGAATTTGGCAGAATACTTGACAAATGGGGAAAACCCCCGTAGAATAAGCCTGATAAAGACAAGGAAGGGAAAAAAGACGGGGATTCCTGCCTCCAGAGAGCCGGCGGTCGCTGCGAGCCGGTGGGGGAGCCCTGTGGATAACTGATCCCGGAGTTGCCTGCCTGAGGCGTGCGCTTAGGGCGGGACGGTTGGCCGACGTTACCGGCGTCGATCCGAAAGGATCATGAGGGCTGCCCGGGCAACCGGCGGCTGAACAGGGTGGTATCGCGCAATGACGCCCCTGACCGATGGGTCAGGGGCGTTTTCTGTTTTTGAATTTTGCATATCAACATGAAGGAGAAGCATCATGAAGTATGATTTTACCGCCATTGAGCAAAAATGGCAGCAAAAGTGGCTGGAGGAAAAACCTTTCGCCGCCATTACCGGGGATCAGAGCCGGGAAAAATTCTTTGGCCTGATCGAATTTCCCTATCCCTCCGCGCAGGGACTGCATGTGGGCCATGCCCGCCCGTTTACCGCAATGGAT
>CAZKMN010000215.1:0-1284 GCA_964553905.1 uncultured Oscillibacter sp. | reverse complement strand
AAGCGGATGGAGGGATTCAATGTTCTCTTCCCCATGGGCTATGACGCGTTTGGCCTGCCCACGGAGAACTACGCCATTAAAACCCATACGCACCCTGCCAAGGTGACGCACGACAACGTGGAAAACTTCCGCAAGCAGCTTCGTATGCTGGGCTATTCCTTTGACTGGGATCGGGAAGTGAATACCACGGACCCCTCCTACTATAAGTGGACCCAGTGGATCTTCCTGCAAATGTTCAAAAAGGGCCTTGCTTATAAGGCGTCCATGCCCGTGAACTGGTGCACAAGCTGCAAGATCGTTCTGGCCAACGAAGAAGTGGTGGAGGGCGTTTGCGAGCGCTGCGGCGGCGAGGTCATCCGCAAGGAAAAGAGCCAGTGGATGCTGGCCATCACGAAATATGCAGACCGTCTCATTGACGATCTGGACGATGTGGATTTCATCAATCGGGTCAAGATTCAGCAGCGCAACTGGATTGGCCGTTCCGAGGGTACGGAAGTGGATTTCAAGACCACCGCAGGGGATACCATGACCGTGTATACCACCCGCTGCGATACGCTCTTCGGCGTGACATATATGGTCGTCTCTCCAGAGCATCCCTTCCTGCAAAGCTGGAAGGACCGCATCCAGAACTGGGCGGATGTGGAGGCATACCTGAACGAAGCTGCCCACAAGTCCGACTTTGAGCGCAGCGAGCTCAATAAGGACAAAACCGGTGTGCGTCTTCAGGGCGTGGAGGCGATCAACCCCGCCACCGGAAAGACCATCCCCATCTTTGTGTCCGATTACGTCCTGATGAGCTACGGCACCGGCGCGGTCATGGGCGTGCCCGGTCACGACCAGCGCGACTGGGAATTTGCCACCAAATTCTCTCTGCCCATCATCGAGGTGGTGCAGGGCGGCGATATCACCAAGGAGGCGTTTACCCTCAAGGATGATACCGGCATCATGGTCAATTCCGGCTTCCTGAACGGTCTCACCGTGAAAGAGGCAATCCCCACCATGAAAAAGTGGGTCACCGAGCAGGGGCTGGGCCATCCCAAGACGAACTTTAAGCTCCGGGACTGGGTGTTCTCCCGTCAGCGCTATTGGGGCGAGCCGATTCCGCTGGTGAATTGCCCGAAGTGCGGCTGGGTGCCGCTGCCGGAGGAGCAGCTTCCCCTGCTGCTGCCGGAGGTGGATTCCTATGAAGTGACGGATACCGGCGAATCTCCCCTGTCTAAGATGACCGACTGGGTGAATACCACTTGCCCCAAATGCGGCGGTGCCGCTAAACGGGAGACCGAT
>CAZKMN010000214.1:0-2433 GCA_964553905.1 uncultured Oscillibacter sp. | reverse complement strand
GGCGAACGGGCAAGGCACGAGCCAAGTCAGCTGACCCTATTTGAACTTGAAAAAGAAAATCAGGAGGAATGAACATGAAATTTGCACTTTATCACGACCGGAAAAAGCAATTCCTTTCTCTCCCCAACGCTGCGCTGAAGCTGGCGGAGCTGCACGAGGAAGCAAAGCTCACGGCCGATGTGGAACCCGGCAGCATCGTGCTGCTGCGAGATGAAATGACGGCGCAGGAAATGGCAGATACCATCAATCATCTTTATGAGATGGCATCCAACCTGACGGTAAAGCTGGCTCTGGCGGCTGGATTTTATGCTGATGACGAGCCAACGGAAGTGCCGGAGGAATGCCGTTGCTGCGAATACGGCTGCGCCGGTGTGGAGATCCCCGCCTGCGTTCTGCGGGATGCGGGTATTGACCCCGACGATGGCGTGAGCTTTGAAGTGGAGGACGGCGTAATCGTTGTGACCGCCACGGAGGAGGACAATAACCAGCCGGAGGAGCTGTCTCCCGTACTGGGAGCGACCCTCGCCATGTCCGGCGTGGATATGGAGGCGCTGCGGGAGCTTTTGGAAAGTGGCGAGGTCATTCATGACTGATACTTATCTCTATCCGTGGTCACAGGAGGAGGCCAAACGGCGTGGGGAGCTGTCGCTCTGGCAAGAAAGCCGGGATGCCAACATCTCCTGCCGCAAGGCGATTGAAGCGACGATTTCGGAGAACTATGACGGGCAGACCCTGCACCCCAAGAGCGCCAAGGTGGTGATTGCCGGACAGGGCTACAAAAGGATGGCGGTCGTTCTGGCAAATACCGTGCGGCATTTGGAGGATCAGTCGCAAATTTCCCCTGAGAATATTCGCTGGGCGAACACGGTCTATCTGCCACAGGAGAAAAACGGCCCCAGCGGCGCAATAAGCGTCGCCAATCCCAATGCGGCGCTCAACGCCTTCATTGACGAGTACCGAGCCGCCATGCAGGAGCTTGGGATGTTCGATGATACCCACTGCGAACCGAACACCAGCGAACTGGACTTTACCGGAAAGGTGCTGGTGCTGTCGCCGAACATTCTCAAGGAAAGCTGCTGGCGGCCGGAGGATCAGCTCTGGTACGCCTATGACGGATTTGGCTGCGCCCCTCACGCCCGTGGGCGCTCCATCCGCTGCGAATGCCTTGGCGACGGTGAGCAGACCCGCTGGAATCGCCATGATTTTGTGGGCGTTCTCAAGGAGGAGTTTCTGCCGGATTGGGCGCAGGAGCGTCTGAAGCAGATCACCGGGCAGGAGCAGGCAAACGCTCCCCAGATGGGAGGCATGACCATGAACTGATTGGAGGTGAACCGTCATACAGGGCATTGAACAGAAAAACGGCTGTGTTTTCTACTATGGAAATCCTGCCGGATACATCGACCGAGATACTGCCGTCATGGATGCCATGTTCCGAAATGACGAGCTGGAGCGCTGGCTGACGAAAAACAATCTTGCCGCCCGCTGGACGGACGGCGTCTATGAACGGCTCTCCATCGGCGGCGTCCCGGATATTGCAAGCGAGAGTGCCCCAATTCTCAAAAGCTGCCGCATCTGGCAGCTCCGCCCCGGTGCCGCAGCTTGGAAGGACCTCGTCACCTTCGGCAAGCCTCTGCCCGAGCCGGAGCTTGCGGATTATGCCGTTGTCTACGATGGGCAGCTCCCCACAAACGATTTGGAAGCGATCTATGACCAATTCACCGAACGCCAGCCCCAGGGCTTTTCCGGACGGTCGCTGTCTGTCTCCGACGTTGTGGAGCTGTACGACCACAGCGGCAGCGCCTTTTATTATCTCGACCGCACCTGCTTCCGAGAGGTGGAGTTTTCCCAACCGGAGCAGGACTTCGAGATGACCATGTAATCACAAAAATCAAAATAATTTGGAGGAATTTATACTATGAAAAAGTTCATCAAAACCATTAAGGCCACCATTCGCAATGCCGTCATTTCCATGTGTACCAAGGTGCGCAGCATCGCCATGAAAGGCCGTGCCTTCTCCCGCCACGCTCTGGTCGGCAACTCCGGCGAGGGCTACATCGACACTGCCATCAAGATCCTGATTGCCGTTGTGCTGGGCGCGCTGCTGCTGTTTACCTTGTATAAGCTGTTCGGCGACACCGTTCTTCCCAAGCTGGAGGAAGCCATCAACGATATGTTCGGCTTCGGCGGCGCTATCGACCAGCTGGGCTAAGATGCCGCAGCTGATCAGCGGACTGCTGTTTGTCGGCGCGCTAATCCTTGCCAGTGTGTGTGATCTGCGCGAGCGAATCATCCCATATCTCTCCTGCATTCTTCTCGTTGTGGCGGGGCTGATCAATTTCAGCCCCGCCAATCTTTTTGGGATTACCCTCGCCATACCGCTGGCGTTTGTCACGAAAAACGATGCAATTGGCTGGGGCGACGTGCAGCTGGTAG
>CAZKMN010000213.1:0-2493 GCA_964553905.1 uncultured Oscillibacter sp. | reverse complement strand
GAGCAACTCTTGCAGCACGCTGTCCGCATTTTGGGCGCCATAGGGATAGAGCTCGCCGCCGGACAAACGGATAAACTGCCGAAAATGCTCCACATTGGCAGCGCTAGCAGTATCGATGCACAGGGCATACACGGCGATTCCGCTCTGCTGCAATACATTTTCCAGCGTCTCCTGACTCATACCGGCATCCGTATCGTCGATTCCGTCCGACATGACCACCGCAATGCGCCGCATATCCGCGGCCTTGGATGCCATTTCGATCAGGCCATCCATCGCCGTATAAAACTGGGTGTGATCATCCGTACAGGCCAGCGCATCCAGTTTTTGCAGCACTGCGGAAATTTCCTCATCCCCAGCGGACAGCACGGTTACCTCATTTCCAAAGGAGAGCAACGCCAGTCGGTCCTGCGGACGCAGCTCACTGCAAACGTCCCGGACAGCCTGTTTTGCCGCCTCCAGATGGGCCTTTGGAATGGACTTTGAGATATCCAGCATAAATGTGTAGAAAATCCCCTGTTCGGAGGGCTGAAAGCTCTCGACCAGCAGAGGCTGTCCATCCAAAGAGGCGGAGATCTCCCCTACGTCCAATTCATACAGAGGCTCCGTATCCGCATGGACATACACGTCCACTCTGGGCAGGGAAACCTGAATCTGCTCCACACTGACGGCCTGGGCCTGAGCGCACAACAGCAGGCTCAGGCTCAGACACGTCAACAGATATGTTGTAATCCGCTTTGGCATTGATTCTACTCCTTCGGCCTTTTCAGCTCAAATCCAGCAGACCCACCTTATGCAGCGTCAACTGGTAGGGCGTGGTACAGTCCTGTTTTTGCTCGTCTGAGAAGGTTGTGGAAACGGACACATTCAGCTTCATTTCGCTCTCGGTTCTCGCGTCTCCAAACGCCTGCAAAACATCAGGCGGCAAATTGAAATAATAGACCATGCCGCTGATGAGATTGGAAGAGCCATTGACATTCTGCGTATAAACCTGCCCACCGGAAGACGCGCGATAAATAGGCAGTGTGCTGTTATAGGATCGTTCTGTGCCAGCAATTTTGTAGGTGAGGTCCACCTGAATGGTACGGTCGGACTCCAAGTTGGTATCCGTCACAACCACATAAATTGGACACTCCTCGGATGTTTCCGCCAAGGTGCTGGCGTATCCGCTGCCCTCATAATCTGCGGTGAGATAATAATTTGTAATGGCCGTTGGATCTCCCGGAGAGGCGACCACCTGCACCGACGGCTTTGTACGAGCCGTGCGGTACGCCGCGATCATGGTGTTGACAAACAGCTTTGCCTCTGTTTCGTTTCCATTGATGGCCGATTGTGTGTAGCTGTGTCCGGCGCCGGTATAGGTGACGTTCCCAACGGAATAGATATAGTAGTTGTTGGTGACATCGTTGGGCGAAACATTGTAATAATTGCCAGACGTGCCATCATCGTCCGCCAGACAATACCAAACCACGATATCATCCGCATTCAAATTGAGCTGATAATACTGCTCGTGGGTCAGGGCCACCGGGAGGGTATTGCGCCCAACACGGTTGTTTTTAAAATACTCCGTGTTGATATTAAAGGGATAAGTCGTGATCTGTCCCTCGTTCACCTGAGAGACTTTTTCTGTCAAGCGCGCTTCGTCATCAAGTTTTCCAGAGCCGTAAATTGATCCGTTACCGGAGCCATACCGCAAAAGCTCATAGTTGGTAAAGCCCTGAATTTCCGGGGCCTTTTCCGTTGTGTCGGGGACATAGGCTGTGGTGTAGGCTTTCTCATCCCCTGCGTGATCCAAAACGCCATAGCGGTCCAGACTCACCGCGCTGCGGAGCAGACGGTTGAAGTCATAGCCCCAGGAATCGTAGCCGCTAATACCACTTGTCTCCAATTTTGTGAGGGTAAAGTTTTCAAGGCTGATGTTATTGATTGGGGTGGAACCACTGTTCCAGACCAAAATATTTGCATAACCCTCATTGGTGACTTTAAAATTCAGCGTGATAGTTTCTTCTCCCGTTCCAGACGGTTTTTTAAATACTTCCTTATCACCATTGGCCTCCGTCCCAAAAAGTGGTGAAAACGAGGGCTTTATTTCCCACCAGTTGTCACTTCTTTTCACACTGATCTGTGTTGCGGGAGTTGCCGTTACATCCACGGTCAGCCGATACGTTCCCTTATCGAGCCTTTGTGTTCCCTTTTTGACTGTTTTGTAACCACCGAGGCTTGCGATCGTCAGGTCGCGCTGTTCATTTGTGGTGTTAACATTTCCGTTCCATCCTTCATTGGTGTTCCAGTAATCGCTGCTAACGCTGACCTGCTGATTGTGCTTTGCATTACAAAACGAGGTTGTATCGTGGGCAAACAGGATGGACCGCCCGGATTCAATGTAGTTTACCACGGCTTGGGCGCTGGTGGTATCCAGATCCCGGTACACATCATCAAATCCGATGATGACCATGTCGAACTGTTCCAGCAGCGAGGTGCGGAATTTCAGGAAAT
>CAZKMN010000212.1:0-2516 GCA_964553905.1 uncultured Oscillibacter sp. | reverse complement strand
GAGCGTACGGTTCGCATCCGTAAGGTCGAGAGTTCGATCCTCTTCGTCTCCACCACGAAAAGTCCTGTATCCGCAATGGTTACAGGACTTTTTCATGTCCTTTGTCCCTTATTTTGACCCTTTATCCATTGGTCACACTGTGTATATATTGTTCCATTCCGGACGCGCTGTCACGGCGCATTTGGTCGGATACATGGCCGTAGACATCCAGCGTGAACGCTGCGGTTGCATGGCCTAAATTCTCCTGCACCATCTTGATATTGTCTCCGCTTTGCAGTGCTTGCGTACCGTGACCGAAGAAAGATGCCGCCCGAAAGCATCGGTGAATACCAGACGGGATTCCTCCCACGCTGCCCCGGCTTGCTGCCGCAATTCTTCTTGGTGGGCAAGTTGATTTTTCAGAAGCTCCATCACAGACGGTGCAACAGAAATCAATCTTAATTTTCCGTTTTCGGAGAGATAAAACGATACCCCTTACCCTTTTCGTAACACCGCTGCAACTGCTTATCTACCAGAATGGTGTTCGTATTGAAGTTGACGCATTCCCACATCAAACCCAGCAGTTCTCCCTGCCGCATCCCAGTGAACAGTCCCAACTGTAAAATGGGTTCATAGGAATCACTGCGAATTGCTGCAAGAAACTTCGTGACGTTCTCGTCGGCCAGCGGATGAATGTCCGGCTTTTCGACGCGGGACGGCTTACAGGCGCTGGCGGGATTCACTCGAAGCATCCCCAGCTGGACTGCCTGCTGCAAGGCTCGATGCAGAACGCCGTGCAGATCCTTGATGGTTTTGGGTGACAACGGTGCGCGATCCTCCTCGCCCCGAAGCAGCCGATTGTAGAGTTTTTGAATGGTGGGCGCATCTACTGCCGACAGACGGATTTGCCCCAAGTAAGGGCGGATATTATTCTTGGACAAGGCGCTTTATCACACAGCCGGAAAACGCGGAACACATGAGCGTGAATGCCTTTGAGCAGGACGGCTTAACGGTAGCTGAAACACAGTTTACACTTAAGGGCGCCAACTATGTTTACCGAACGGCGTCCACCTCGGAGGTCACTCTGACCGACATCTCCGGAGAGGCGGGAACATACGCCGAAAATACCCAATCCAAGGTCTTGTGGTGTGATGCACAGGTATACTTTACGCAGGGCGGCAGCGGAAAAATTCTGTGGCTGGACGTTGTCCCCGGCCTTGTTTACAGTCTGCGCGTAGAAAGCGGCGCTTCCTCCGCAAAGCCCTCTGGCGACGCCTCCCCCGCCCCGGACAGCTCCCCTGATCCGGCAACGGAGCAACCGACCGAGAGCGGCGACACACCGGCACTCGCCGCATCCTATGATGAGATTTTGAGCAAGTATGGCCTTGCCCTTTCCCAGCAATGGGACGGAGAGACGCTGATTGAAAACGATATGAGCCTGTTCCTTCTGGGTAAGAGCGAAAGCGAGGTTGGGTATTGTCTGTTGGATGTAAACGGCGACGGCGCAGACGAGCTTCTGGTGGGCTCCCGCACCGGCGCGGCCTATCCGGACCAGATAATTTTTGACCTTTATACCATGCAAGACGACACGCCGGTCCATGTATGCAGCGGGCAGGAGCGGGACCGGTACTATCTCTATCAGGACGAGGCGGCGCCGGACGCGTATTTCTTCTATAATGAGAATTCTTCCAGCGCCTTTGAAAGCGGATACCTCTCCTTACATCTGGATGGGCAAACGCTAAGCGTCGATCAGGCAGTTCTTTATAACGCCGAGAGGGATCGGGAGAACCCTTGGTTTTCAGGGCGCGAGCAGGACGGGGCCGTGAGCATCGATCAGCCCATGGAAGAAGCTCTTGCCAAAAGCATCATCGAATCCTATCAATCGGCCCTCATAGAGCCCCCGTTTGTCTCCTTTTCCGACAAATAAGGCCGCTTTCTTTCAAGGGTCATCGGCTCATCCTGTTGTACCGGTCACGGATTCCAGCTCCGTGTAAATAGGAAAGAGCGTTTTATAAAGCGACGGTCCGACAGTAAAAATCCCGCAGAGTATTCAACTCTGCGGGATTTTAATTCGTTTATATTTTGATCATCCGATAACCCACGCCAATGTGGGTCTGAATATATTGGGGCGAATCAGGCCGCTTCTCAAGCTTTTTTCGGAGCGTCGCCATAAAGACCCGCAACGACGCCACGTCGTTTTCCCAGGAACTGCCCCAGATCTCCTGCGTGATATACGTATGCGTCAGCACCTTGCCGACGTTTTTGGCAAGCAGGCACAGCAGCTTATATTCGATGGGCGTGAGGTGCAGCTCCTCGTCGTTGAGGTACGCGCATCCGGCGGCATAGTCAATTTTCAAAGCGCCGTTTTCAAAGATGGTCTGCCGGGCCGGAGCCACCCCCTGCATGGCGATGAGTCGCCGCTGGGTGACTCGGAGACGAGCCAGCAGCTCTTCCACTGAAAAGGGTTTTGTCAGATAGTCATCCGCGCCGGCATCCAGCGCGTCGATCTTATCGGTGTCCTCACTGCGAGCGCTGAT
>CAZKMN010000211.1:0-2583 GCA_964553905.1 uncultured Oscillibacter sp. | reverse complement strand
TTGCGGAGCGGTGCGGGCGGTTATTTTGCCGCTAGTTTTGCGGAACGTTTATTGCCGTACCAGAGGATGACGGCCACATAGGCCACGGCTGCCACAACGCCGATACCATAAGCTATCGTCCAAGGAATATTGAAGCCAATTTTGGCGTTTGCAATATAAGTAATGGTGATAAATGCGTAGAAAGCACCGGGAATCAGCGGAATCCAAACAAATTGACGCTTTCCGTTTTCAAACATCCAGACGGAAATGGCAAGAAATGCGAACAGAGAGAGGGTCTGGTTGGACCAGGCAAAGTAGCGCCACAAAATTGCGAAGCCACCGCCGTTGCTCTTGGCGAATACCAGAATGACCGCAACAAGGGCGAAGATGACCGCAGAGAGGCCTAGCCGCTTGGAATTGGAGCTTTGATCGATATGGAAGGATTCGGAGATGGCGAGACGCAAGGCGCGCAGAGCCGTATCGCCAGAAGTGATGGGGAGCACAATCACGCCCAGAAGAGCGATGATTCCACCCACATTGCCCAAAATGTGCTTGCACACCACGCCGATGGTACCGGTGGCGATGCCTGCGCTGGCCTCTTGCAGACCCAGATTGTAAACGCCCATGGCTCCCGCTGCCCAAACCATGGCGATGAAGCCCTCGAGAACCATCATGTTATAAAAAGTGCTGCGTCCTTCTTTTTCGCTCTTCATGGTGCGGGTGATGATGGCGGTTTGCGTGGAATGGAAGCCGGAGAGAATCCCGCAGGCCACCGTGATGAAGAAGATGGGAATGAAATGTCCGGCGGAGAAATATTCCCCGTAGTTGAAGGGAACCTTTGCGCCGTCCACGGTCTTGAACGCATCGAACGCCACACTGTGCCAGTTATCCCAGACGTTCAGAAGGGGATAGCCCTTTACAAAGAGACCGATGAACACACCCAGCGCGGAAAAGAGCAAAATGGCGCCGAAGACGGGATAAATCTTGCCGATAATTTTATCGATGGGGAACACAGTTGCCACCAGATAATAGAGGAAGATCACGCCGTAAATGATCCACGTGGAGGGATCGTTTACCTTCCCGGAAAAGCCGAACACCTGTGTGGCGGCAATATCGCCGGGCGTATAGATGAACACTGCGCCCACCAGCAGGAGCAATACACTGCAAAAAACCTGATAGACCCCGTAGATACCCTTGTTGCTGTATCGACGGATCATCTCGGGCATTTGCGTTCCGCCGTCCCGCAGGCAGATCATGCCGGAGAAATAGTCATGCATGGCGCCGCCGATGACATTGCCGATGGGAATGGTCAAAAATGCAATGGGCCCGAAGAGAATGCCCTGAATGGGCCCCAAAATGGGGCCGGTGCCCGCGATGTTCAAAAGGTTGATGAGTCCGTTTTTCCACTGCTTCATGGGAACGTAATCCACGCCGTCCTGCTTGGAATAGGCAGGGGTTTCCCGGTCGTCTGGACCAAAGACCTTTTCGCAGAACTTGCCGTAAAGCGCGGCTCCGCCAAAGAGGATCACAAGACCCAGCACAAATGTCGACATAAACACACACTCCTTCTTTTGCCCTCCCGGGCTCGGTTATGCAACAAGAATACCATGCTTCCTATGGAAAAAATGTTCACAATTTGTCTACAATATTTTAGAATTTGCCATGGAAGCGGCTTGCATACAAAGAAGGTGCGGTTGGCGCTTATTTTCTATCTGGAGGAGCGTGCGCCGCAATGAAAAAGAGACTGCCCTGGGGCAGTCTCTTTTTTTATGAGCGGAAAGGGCTTATTCACCCTCAGCCATACGATAGCCCACGCCGACTTCTGTAAATAAGTACACGGGTTCTGCCGGGTTTTGCTCAATCTTGCGGCGGATGTTCGCCATATTGACCCGGAGGATCTGATTATCAGCACTGGCGCGGGGGCCCCACAGCTCTTTAATAATGTAGTCGTAAGTCAGCACTTTGCCGGCGTATTTGGCCAGCAACGCCACAATGCGAAATTCGCTGAGGGTCAGGTGGACATTTTCGCCGCAGACCAGCGCCTGATGCTTATTGAAATCCACCGTCAAGTCTCCCACCGTATAGGTGCCTTTCTGGGCAATTTCGTCGTTTCCGGAGGCGGTGCGGGTATGGCGGATGGCGGTGCGGACACGAGCCAGCAGCTCGTCCGTCCCAAAGGGCTTGGTGAGATAGTCGTCCGCACCCAGATCCAAAGCGTCTACCTTGTCCCGCTCATGCGTACGTGCCGATACCACCACCACGGGGAGGCTGGACCAGCTACGCAGACTGCGTAAAATTTCAAGGCCATCCATGTCGGGAAGCCCCAGATCCAGAATGATGAGGTCGGGACAGTGGGAGGTAATCATGGACTGCGCCTCTGCCCCGGAACGAGCCTGCATGGTTTCATAGCCGTTGGTGGTGAGAACGGCAGAGATGAAGTGAGCAATGCTCTTTTCATCCTCAACCACCAGAATTTTTTCCCGAATATTCATAGATGTACCTCCTCTGAAAGCGGCAGTCGGAACATAAATTCCGCGCCTTTTGCAAGATTTCGCGCGCCTAAAGTGCCACCGTGGGCCCGCACAATGGCCATACATACGGAAA
>CAZKMN010000210.1:0-2615 GCA_964553905.1 uncultured Oscillibacter sp. | reverse complement strand
GCCCATGAACTGCCCCGGCAGCATTCTGGTGTACGAGCTGGAGCCCCACTCCTATCGGGATCTGCCCCTGCGGTACGGCGAGCTGGGTCTTGTGCATCGTCACGAGCTCTCCGGCGCGCTCCACGGCATGTTCCGCGTGCGCTGCTTCACGCAGGACGACGCCCATATCCTTTTGGCTAAGGACCAGATCAAGGACGAGGTCATCCGCATTGCCCGTTTGTTTGACGAGGTCTATTCCCTCTTCGGCCTGCCCTATACCATCGAGCTTTCCACCATGCCGGACGATCATATCGGCTCTGTGGAGGACTGGGATGTGGCCACCAACGCTTTGGCGGAGGCCATTACCAGCATCGGCAAGGAATATGTGGTCAATCCCGGCGACGGCGCGTTTTACGGGCCCAAGCTGGACTTCCACATTCAGGATTCTCTGGGCCGTACTTGGCAGTGTGGCACGATCCAGTTGGATTATCAGCTGCCTGAGCGCTTCCATCTGGAATATATCGGCGCAGACGGCGAAAAGCACTGTCCCGTTATGATCCACCGCGTGGTGCTGGGGTCTATCGAGCGGTTCATCGGCGTGATTACCGAGCATTTTGCCGGCGCATTCCCCACTTGGCTCTCCCCGGTGCAGGTCAAGCTCCTGCCCATCACCGACCGCGCTGCCGCGTATGCCGATCAGGTGTCCGCAAAGCTGACCGAGGCCGGCTACCGGGTGGAGGTGGACCACCGCAACGAAAAAATCGGCAAGAAGATCCGGGAGGCCCAGCTCGAAAAAGTGCCCTATATGCTGGTGATCGGCGATCAGGAAGCCGAGGCCGGAACGGTGTCCGTGCGGCATCGGGCCGACGGCGATCTGGGCGTCATGACGCTGGAGGATTTCACCGCTCAGCTTCAAACTCAGGTGGAAACCAAGGCCAACAAGTAAAAAAGCAAACGGGAACGCCGTGCTGGTTATTCGGCACGGCGTTCTTCCTCTCTTTTGCTAAGGGACTGTTAAGGCCCCTGACAGGCGGCGGGAGGGACGCTGCTGAAATAGACAAAAGGTGAAGTAAAATTACGTAAGAAAACTGGCGTGTTCTCCGAAAATGATTGTAAGCGACGCGAAGCCGTTGCAAGAGGTCGGGGAAGAGGCGTATACTTGAAAAAAATCCGGCGCAACCGCCTGCGAGCGGGAGAAGGAGGAGATATTCCATGAGCCGAGCGTTTAAAAAAGTTCTGGTGGCAAACCGCGGCGAAATCGCCATGCGTATTTTCCGGGCCTGCCATGATCTGGGACTGCAAACCATTGCGATTTATTCCAACGAGGACACGTACAGCATTTTCCGCACGGCTGCGGATGAATCATATCTCATCGGCGAAAACGAAAGCCCGCTGGGAGCCTATCTGGATATCCCGCGCATCATCCAGTTGGCTAAAAAACACGGGGCGGATGCGATCCATCCCGGCTATGGCTTCCTGTCGGAAAACGGGGAGTTTGCCAAGGCCTGCGAGGATGCCGGCATCCAGTTCATCGGGCCCAGCTCCAAGGTTTTGAATATGATGGGCGATAAGCTCTCCGCCAAACAGATGGCTGTGGAGTGCGGCGTGCCGACCACGCCGGGGACCACGGAGCCGCTGGAGAGCCGGGAGAGCGCGCAAAAGCTGGCCATGGAGTTTGGCTTCCCCGTGATTTTGAAGGCTGCTGCCGGCGGCGGCGGTCGCGGTATGCGCCGCTGCGACACGGTGGAGGAAGTCGGCACCAATTTCGATCTCGTGAAGGCGGAGGCTAAAAAAGCCTTTGGCAACGACGATATCTTCATGGAAAAATTTTTGGTCCAGCCCAAGCACATCGAGGTGCAGGTGCTGGGCGACGAGCAGGGCCATGTGGTCCATCTTTATGAGCGGGACTGCTCCTTGCAGCGCCGGTATCAGAAGGTCGTGGAGTTTACCCCGGCGTTCTCCGTCCCGATGGAGGTGCGAAAGGCCGTCTGTGCCGACGCGGTGAAGATTGCCCAGAGCGTGGGCTATGTCAACGCCGGAACGCTGGAATTTCTGGTGGACAGCGAGGGACATCACTATTTCATTGAGATGAATCCCCGCATTCAGGTGGAGCATACGGTGACGGAGATGGTGACCGGCATCGATCTTGTGCGCTCTCAGATCCTGATCGCGCAGGGCTGCCCGCTCAGCGATCCCCGCATCGGCATCCCCTCTCAGGAGAGCGTCCGACAGGACGGCTATGCCATCCAGTGCCGCGTGACCACCGAAGATCCCACCAACAACTTCGCGCCGGACACGGGCAAGATCACGGCCTATCGCTCCTCCGGCGGATTCGGCATCCGGCTGGACGGCGGAAACGCCTATACCGGCGCGGTGATCTCTCCGTACTATGATTCCCTGCTGGTGAAGGTCACCACGTGGGACAATACCTTTGAGGGCGTCTGCCGCAAGGCTGCCCGAGCCATCAACGAAGTCCACGTCCGGGGCGTGAAGACCAACATCGCCTTCATTACCAATATCCTGAAAAACCCCACATTTATTGCGGGGAAATGCCACACCAAATTTATCGACGAGACGCCGGAGCTGTTCCAACTGGATGAGGGGCAGGACCGGGCCACCAAGATGCTTAAATATAT
>CAZKMN010000209.1:0-2618 GCA_964553905.1 uncultured Oscillibacter sp. | reverse complement strand
CTTTTCGTGGCTGGACAGCTACGATATTTTTGACGAAAACGGCGATGTTCTTTACAAAGTGGAAAGTCAACTTTCGTGGGGACACTGTTTGCACATTTTAGATGCCGCAGGAAACCATGTGGCAACGGTGCAGGAGCGCATTTTCACATTTTTGCCAAAGTTTGAGCTGTATCTTGGCGAGACCTACTGGGGCTGCGTGCAAAAGGAGTTTAGCTTCTTCCAGCCGCGCTATGCGCTGGATTGCAATGGCTGGCAGGTCTCCGGCGATTTTTTCGAGTGGGAGTATTCCGTCGCAACCGCTTGCGGGAGCCCGGTTGCCTCCGTTTCCAAGGAGGTCTTTCACTGGGCGGATACCTATGTCATTGACGTAGTAGACCCGCAGGACGCCTTGTGTGCACTGATGCTGGTACTGGCGATCGATGCGGAAAAATGCTCCAGAGACTAAAAAGAGAATCCATGGCGCCCCGCTTGTTAGTTGGCATGTGATGCCGAAAGCAAGTGGGGCGCTTTGCTTTATGGCCGGGATCGTGATTTTATAGCGGAGCGGTTCAAGAAGTGAACGATAGAGCGTGGCAGGACGAAAACCGAAAAACCATCAGACGTGCGGCGGTTTAGCGTGGCAGGCCATCAAATAGCAGCCAACCATCTTCCAAAAAACAGGCGCGATGTGTCTTGACACATCGCGCCTGTTTTGTAAAAGCACTCTCTTAGGGAAGCCTGCTTGCGCCCCAATTAGCCGTTGAGCTTTCCAGAGACAAAATCGTCCACGCTGGCCAATGCGTCGTCCAGCTTCAAAAGATCGCTGCCGCCGCCCATGGCGCTGTCGGGCTTTCCGCCGCCCTTGCCGCCGCAGATCGCGCAGACGTTCTTCACCAGCTCGCCGGCCTTCACGCCGCGTGCAACGGCGTCCTTGCCGCAGACGGCGAGGAACGTGATTTTCCCATCGTTGACAGAGGAGAGCACCGCAACCGTGGCAGGCTCCTTGTCCCGCAGGAAATCGCCCATCTGACGCAAGGCATTTGCGTCCATGCCGGGACGGTTGGCGGTGACGATTTTCAATCCGTCCACATCCTTGGCGGACATCAGGAACTGACGGGCTTCACCCAAGGAGGCCTCGGCCTGGAACTTTTCCACATCATGGCGCAAGGCTTTCAGCTCACCGACCTGCTGCTCCATTTTGGCAGCCAGCTCGGCGGGATTGGTCTTGAGAATCTGGGAGACATGGAACAAAAGCTCCTGATTGCGATTCATGATCTCCAAACTCAGCTTGCCCACAGTGGCTTCGATCCGGCGGACGCCGGAGGCGATGGAGGACTCAGAGCGAATGCGGAAGGGGCCCACCTTTGCCGTGTTGTCCAAATGGGTGCCGCCGCAGAATTCCATGGAGAACTCGCCCATCTCCACCACGCGGACGGTATCGCCGTACTTTTCGCCAAACATGGCCACAGCGCCCTTTTTCCGTGCCTCTTCAATGGGCAGGACCTCCGTCACCACGGAGTAACCTTCCAAAATAGCGTCGTTGACAATCCGGTCGATCTCGGCCATTTCCTCGGGCGTGATGGCCTCAAAATGCGTAAAGTCAAAGCGCAGACGGTCGGGCTCCACCAGAGAGCCGGCCTGATGCACGTGGTCGCCTAAGACCTTTTTCAGCGCTGCGTCCAGCAGATGGGTGGCGCTGTGGGCGCGCTGTACCGCCTTGCGGCGCTCGGGGTCGATCACGGCGCGAACCATGCTGCCAATCTTCAGTCCGCCCTCAGTCAAAACGCCGGTATGCAGGAATTTTCCGCCCTTGTTCTTTTGCACATCCGTGACGTCAAACGCCACGCCCTGCGCCAGCAATTGGCCATGGTCGGCCACCTGACCACCCATTTCCGCATAGAAGGGCGTCTTGTTCAGCACAATGGTGGCCTCGGTTCCGGCAACGATCTCATCCCGCAGCTCGCCGTCCACCACGATGGCCAGAACGCTGGAATCCTCAGTGCTCGTGGACTCATAGCCGACAAATTCGGTGGCGGGCATATCGCTGCCGAATTCAATGCCGGCCCAGCCCAGATCGCCCAGAGCTTCCCGGGCTTTCCGTGCCCGGACGCGCTGCGCTTCCATCATCTCGTCAAAGCCCTTGCGGTCTACGCTCATGCCCTCTTCTTCCACCATTTCCGCAGTCAGATCGATGGGGAAGCCGTAGGTGTCGTACAGTTTAAAGGCGTCCGCACCGGAAAATACAGATTCGCCCTTGGTCTTGTGGGCTGCCAGCAGCTCGCTGTAAATTTTCATGCCGCCGTCAATGGTCTTGGCAAAGTTCTCTTCCTCGGTGCGGATGACCTTGGTGATATAGGCCTGCTTCTCTCTTAGATCGGGATATGCCGTCTCGTTTTCGCGCACCACGGTATCCACGACCTCGAACAGGAAGGGCTTTTCCACGCCTAAGAGCTTACCGTGGCGGGCAGCCCGGCGCAGCAGACGGCGCAGCACGTAGCCACGACCCTCGTTGGAGGGGAGCACGCCGTCGCAGATCATCATGACGGAGGAGCGGATGTGGTCCGTGATGACGCGCAGGCTCACGTCCGTTTTGTGGCTCTCGCCATAATGGGCGGCGGTGATCTCGCTGACCTTGTTGG
>CAZKMN010000208.1:0-2640 GCA_964553905.1 uncultured Oscillibacter sp. | reverse complement strand
TTCTCTGCCGCCGGGACGCCGAGCGGACGCTGAGCACGGTGGTGGAGCTTTGCCGCACGCGCCTGCCGGAGAAAATGGGAATTCCCATCGATCAAATTCAGGTGCTCACGCCGATGCGAAAGGGCTCCGCCGGAACAATCCGCTTCAACCGCTGTCTGCAAGAGGCGCTCAATCCGCCCAAGCCGGATAAGAAGGAGCTCTGCTGGGGGGAGCGGCTGTTCCGGGAGGGCGACCGCATCATGCAAACCCGCAACGATTACGATGTGGTGTGGGAAAAGCAGGACGGAACGGTGGGCACCGGAATTTTTAACGGAGACGTTGGCAAAATCGTGGAGATCGACCCAGCGGGACAGTGGCTTTCCGTGGATTTCGAGGGCCGCGCCGCTGCCTATACCGCGGAAATGCTCTCCGAGGTGGATCTGGCCTACGCCATGACCATCCATAAGGCGCAGGGCAGCGAATACCGGGCTGTGGTGCTGGCGCTGTTGCCGACGGCCCAGTCCCTGATGGTCCGGGGCGTTCTCTATACCGGACTGACCCGAGCGCGGGAGCTGATGATCGTCGTGGGCGACGATGCGGCTGTCCGGGCAATGGCTGAAAACGACCGCCAGCAGCGCAGATATTCGGGACTGCGGTGGAGACTGGCCCATTTCGGAGAAAAATGACGCCCGTTTTCCCATAGGAAAAAGCCTTGCGCCGCTTTGCGGGTGGGGCAATGCATCCCCCACCTTGCGCTTCTTCGCGGAGATTTGGAGCTTTGAAGCGCCCGCGTGCATGCGGGCAACGTAGGCTAAAATACGATCGAATTGTATATCTGGATTCTAGATATATATACTCGGTGCAGGTGATGAGCGTGCGAACGGAAATTTTAAAATACGGCAGAATCCGCAATCTCAGAATCGACAGAGGGCTGACGCAGGAGCAAATAGCAGGCCTTTTGCAGGTCAGCCAAACGACGTATTCTCAATATGAAATCGGCGTCTCCCGCTACCTGCTGGACCCGGTGGTGGGGCTGGCGGAGGATTACGACGTGAGTGTGAACGATCTGGTGGGATTGACGGATCGGCAGTCGCCGTATCCGCGAAGGAGACATCAGCCATGAGTGTTGGACAAGGTCTGCTGAACTTGCTTTTTCCGCCCAAATGCCCCTTTTGCCGTCGCCTGCTGGAGCGTCCCAGCGTCTGCCCGGGGTGTGAGGAGCGGTTGCCGCGCACCCGGGGAGAAGAGGCCCTCCGCACGGGGAGCGGCGGCTTGCGCTGCGCTGCGCCGCTGTGGTATGAGGACTTGGCGAGAGAGGGAATACTGGCGCTGAAATTTGGCGGGGCGTGCGCGGCGGCGGTCCCGCTGGGGGCCATGATCGCCCAGTGCGCGGCAGAGGAATTCTCCGGGGAGTTTGACAAGGTCACGTGGGTCCCGGTAAGCCGCAAACGGCTCCGGCACCGGGGCTACGACCAAGCGGAGCTGCTGGCCAAAGGCGCTTGCCGGGTATGGCAGACCACGCCGGTGCGGATGCTGCGGAAAACGACGGACAACCCCGCCCAGTCCGGCTTGCATGAGGCCGCTGCCCGGCGGGCCAACGTGCTGGGGGTATATGAGGCGGTCAAGCCGGAGCGGATTGCCGCCCAACGCATTTTGCTGATTGACGATGTCTGCACCACCGGAGCCACGCTGAGCGAGTGCATCCGCGTCCTGCGCGATGCGGGCGCCACTCAGGTGGTCTGCGCCGCCGTAGCCCGGACGAGAATGGAAAAAAATGCAGAAAAATCCTTGGAAAACGGGGAAAGCTCTCTAAAATGGGGTTGCAATTGGACAAAATGACCGCTATAATGAAATCCGTATGATTGTTTGCGGAAAAAACCGCCGATACTACTTGAAAGAAAGATCAAATGAGGTGGAACTATGTCCATGGCAAAAGATATCGGTATCGATCTGGGTACCGCTTCCGTTTTGGTATATGTAAAAGGAAAGGGAATCGTGCTCAACGAGCCCTCCGTGGTGGCATTGGATAAAAATACCGGAAAGCTCCTGAAGGTCGGCGCGGAAGCGCAGGCCATGCTGGGCCGTACACCGGGCAACATCATCGCGATCCGCCCCCTGCGGGAGGGCGTCATTTCCGACTATGATATGACGGAGCGGATGCTGCGGGAATTCATCCATAAGGTGGCAGGGGTGTCCTTTTTCAAGCCCCGGGTCATCATTTGCGTCCCCTCCGGCATCACCGAGGTTGAAGAGCGCGCCGTCATTGACGCGGGCATTCAGGCCGGCGCACGGAAGGTCTATTTGATCGAGGAGCCTGTGGCGGCAGCCATCGGCGCCGGAATCGACATCACCCAGCCGGACGGCCACATGGTGGTGGATATCGGCGGCGGCACGGCGGATATCGCGGTCATCTCTCTTTCCGGCGTGGTGGAGTCCGCCTCCATCAAAATTGCCGGCGACCAGCTCAACGAGGCCGTGGTGAAGTACATGCGCCGCAAGCACAACCTGCTGGTGGGCGAGCGTACCGCCGAGGAGATGAAAAAGCGCATCGGCTGTGTGTTCCCCAAGGACGAAGAGGAGACGATGGACGTCAAGGGCCGCTGCCTGCTCACGGGTCTTCCCAAGGTGGTCACGGTTTCCTCCACCGAGATGATGGACGCG
>CAZKMN010000207.1:0-2654 GCA_964553905.1 uncultured Oscillibacter sp. | reverse complement strand
GGTGTACGGCATTGCTAAAATGCTGAACTTCGCCCATGGCGACGTCATTATGGTGGGCGGCTATATTTCCTTTTGCGCCATGAGCTATCTGGGGTTGCCCGGTTGGGTAGCCGCCGTATTGGCCATGGTGGTTTGCACCGTTTTGGGCGTAGTCATCGAGGGCCTTGCCTACAAGCCCCTGCGCTCGGCTCCCCCTCTGGCCGTTTTGATTACGGCCATCGGCGTGAGCTACTTCCTCCAAAACACGGCTCTTTTGATCTGGAAAGCAGCGCCCAAGGTCTACTCCCCCGTGATTGCCGGATCGCTTCGGCTCTTTAACGGGCAGCTTGCAATTCCGTATGTGTCTCTTTTGACCATGGTGGCCTGCCTCGTCATTATGGTTGCGCTGACCGTGTTTACGGGTAAGACCAAGATGGGCAAGGCTATGCGCGCCTGCTCCGAGGATAAGGGTGCGGCCCAGCTCATGGGCATCCACGTGAACGCTACCATTTCCACCACCTTTGCCATCGGCTCTGCGCTGGCAGCCATTGCGGGCGTGCTGCTGTGCTCCGCCTATCCCACGCTGATGCCCACCACCGGCTCTATGCCCGGCATCAAGGCCTTTACCGCCGCCGTGTTCGGAGGCATCGGCTCCATTCCCGGCGCCTTTTTGGGCGGTTTGCTGCTGGGAATCATCGAATCCATGGCGAAAGCCTATATCTCCACACAACTGGCAAATACCATTGTGTTTGCCGTTTTGATTGTGGTGTTGCTGGTGAAACCCGCCGGTCTGCTGGGCCGGTACGTGCCGGAGAAAGTGTAAGGTGCCAACATGAAAACATTACAAACCAATCATGCCAGAGCCAGCGCCTTTTTCACCTATGCCGGTGTGTGCGTTGCTTTCCTCGTGCTGAGTCTTTTGCGCGGCGCAGGCTTTCTGTCCAATTCTCTGGCGGGACAACTGGTTCCCATCTGCTGCTACATGTCCATGGCCGTCTCCCTGAACCTGACGGTGGGTATTTTGGGCGAGCTGAGCCTCGGCCACGCGGGCTTTATGAGCGTGGGCGCATTCGCCGGAATCACCGCCGCGATGAGTCTCCAAAACGCCATCCCTCTGGCTCCCCTCCGTCTGGCGGTGGCAATGGTGGTGGGCGCTCTGTTTGCAGGAATTGCGGGACTGGTGGTCGGTGCTCCGGTGCTGCGGCTGCGGGGCGACTATCTGGCCATTGTGACCTTGGCCTTTGGTGAGATCATCAAGGATCTGGTGAACTGCCTGTTGGTGGGCTATGACGAAAACGGCCTCCATATGGCTTTCAATCTCACCGGAAACATGTCCATCGCGGATCTGGGCATGAGCGAGACCGGCACCGCGATCATCAAGGGCGCGCAGGGCGCCACGGGAACTGCCACCATCTCCACCTTTACCGCCGGTTTCGTGCTGGTGATGGTGACGCTGGTGATCGTGCTGAATTTGATCCACAGTCGGGCGGGTCGCGCTGTCATGGCCCTGCGGGATAACCGCATCGCCGCCGAGAGCGTGGGCATCAACGTGACCAAATATAAGCTGATGGCCTTTGTGACCTCCGCCGCGCTGGCTGGTGCTGCGGGAGCGCTGTACGGATTGAACTTCTCTTCCTTGCAAGCCACTAAATTTAACTTCAACACCTCAATTCTGGTGCTGGTGTTTGTGGTTTTGGGCGGACTTGGCAACATCTGGGGCTCTTTGATTGCCGCGGCGCTGCTGACCGTTCTGCCTGAGCTGCTGCGCGCATTTTCCGATTACCGGATGCTGGTCTATGCCATCGTGCTAATTTTGGTGATGCTGGCCACCAACAACCCCAATCTGCAAATGCTGCTGGGACGTGCGCGTGCCGCCCTCACCGGCAAGCGCCGTCAAAAGGAGGCCCTTTAAATGTTTTCTAAATTAGTGCCCATTCCCTCCGGCAGCATGGTGCCGGACCGGGACATCGATAAAAGCCCCATTTTGGAATGTATCAATCTGGGCATCAACTTCGGCGGTCTGGCCGCCGTGGAAAATTTCAATCTCACCATCGGCCGCACAGAGATCGCCGGTTTGATCGGCCCCAACGGTGCGGGCAAGACCACCGTTTTTAACCTCCTCACCAAGGTCTATCAGCCCACCCGGGGCACCATTTTGCTGGACGGGCACGATACCCACGGCATGAACACCATTCAGGTCAATCGAGCCGGAATTGCCCGGACCTTTCAAAACATCCGCCTCTTTGACGCGCTGAGCGTGGAGGATAACGTCAAGATCGCCATGGACTGCCAGATGCATTACGGCATGCTGGGCGGAATTTTGCGTCTTCCCAACTACTGGAAAGAAGAAAAAATTGCCCATGACCGCGCACTGGAGCTGCTGTCCATCTTTGATATGCAGCAGTTGGCCAACGCCAAGGCAGGCTCCCTGCCCTACGGCGCGCAGCGGCGGCTGGAGATCGTGCGGGCGCTGGCAACCAATCCCTCGCTGCTGCTGTTGGATGAGCCCGCCGCAGGCATGAACCCCTCCGAGACGGCGGAGCTGATGGAAAACATCCGCAAAATTCGGGATACGTTCCACATCGCCATTTTGCTCATTGAGCACGACATGAATCTGGTCATGAACATCTGCGAGGGCATTGCGGTTCTCAACTTCGGGCGCATCATTGCCAAGG
>CAZKMN010000206.1:0-2694 GCA_964553905.1 uncultured Oscillibacter sp. | reverse complement strand
ACAATCAAAATATGCACTGATATACTTGATAAGCCGCTTTGAATGGGTTAAAAGTGCGTCTTTGGACGCCGCCCCCGACAGCGAGCCCGTAGTGAAGGAGTTGAAACATCAAATGAACGCAATTATCATGACCGGCGGCAAGCAGTACAAAGTTTCCGAGGGCGACATGGTCTTTATCGAAAAGCTGGACCAGGAAGCCGGAGACACCGTGAAGTTCGATCAGGTTCTGGCAATTCTGGACGGCGAGACTGCCACGTTCGGCACCCCCGTTGTGGAGGGCGCTTCCGTGGAGGCCAAGATCGTCAAGAACGGCAAGGGCAAGAAGATCCACATCTTCAAGTACAACGCCAAGAAGGGCTATCGGAAGCGTCAGGGCCATCGTCAGCCTTACACCAAGGTTGAGATCGGCAAGATCTCTTACTGAGCATGACCACCGTCACGTTTTGCACGGAGGGCGACCGGATCACCGGATTTGACTCTCAGGGCCACAGCGGTTATGCCGAGGAGGGCGTCGACATCGTCTGCGCCGCCATCACCAGCGCAATCCGTCTGGTGGAGGCCACCGTCAACGACGTGTTGGGTCTGGCAGCATCTGTCAAGGTCCGCGAAGCGGACGCAAAGATCTCCCTTCGTCTGCCCGGTGGCTTGGCCCCCACGGCAGAGAGCACCTGTCAGGCGCTTTTGGCGGGTCTTATGGTCTACTTTGCCGAGCTCCATGACGAGTATCCTGACAACATCGAAGTTTTGGAAGGGTAATCCTCTTCCCCATCATACTCTTTAGAAAGGATGGTCCGTATCATGATTCGTATTGGTCTTCAGTTCTTCGCCCACAAAAAGGGCGGCGGCTCTACCAAGAACGGCCGTGACTCCGAGTCCAAGCGCCTGGGTCCCAAGCGCGCAGACGGGCAGTTTGTCAAGGCCGGTAACATTCTGGTTCGCCAGCGCGGCACCCACATCCATCCGGGTGTGAATGTCGGTCTGGGTAGCGACGACACCCTGTTCGCCACCGCCAGCGGCACGGTCCGCTTTGAGCGGTTGGGCAAGGATCGCAAGCAGGTCTCTGTTTACGAGGCTGAGTAATCAGATTGGAAGAGCCCCGAACGCCACGTTCGGGGCTCTTTTTGCCAAAGGGCAGTGCGTGCTGCCCGCAGTTTTTGACGCTTTAGGCGTCTGCATCCGAGGGCACATCTTCCATGCGTCTTGGGATGCACACGCCTTAAAATCGGTATACTACTCAACACAGGAGGTGTGTTCTATGGCAACAGGATTTATCGACAAGGCCCGGATCACCGTAAGAGCCGGCAACGGCGGCAACGGCGTGGTGGCCTTTCACCGGGAAAAATATGTGGCGGCAGGCGGTCCCGACGGCGGCGATGGGGGCAAGGGCGGCTCCATCATCTTGCAGGTGGACGACAATATGTCCACCCTCATGGACTTCCGCTACAAGCGCAAATACGCCGCTCCCTGCGGCGCTGATGGGCAAGGCGCCCGCAAATCCGGCAAAGACGGCGCGGATCTCATCATCCGCGTTCCTCGCGGCACGCTGGTACGGGACGCTGAAACCAACGAAATTATCAAGGACATGAGTTCGGACGAGCCGTTTGTCCTCTGCAAAGGCGGTCGCGGCGGCTGGGGCAACATCCATTTTGCCACGCCCACCCGTCAGGTGCCCCGTTTCGCCAAAGCCGGTTTGCCCGGCGAGAGCCATGACGTGTTTTTGGAGCTGAAGCTGCTGGCGGACGTGGGTCTGATCGGTTTTCCAAACGTGGGAAAATCCACGCTTTTAAGTGTCGTGTCCAAAGCGCAGCCCAAAATTGCAAACTATCATTTTACCACTCTTTTCCCCAATCTGGGCGTTGTGTATGTGGAAGAGGGCGTGAGCTTTGTCATGGCCGATATCCCCGGCATTATCGAAGGCGCCAGCGAGGGCGCAGGACTGGGCCACGACTTTTTGCGTCACATTGACCGCTGCCGCCTGCTGGTCCATGTGGTGGACGTTTCCGGCAGCGAGGGACGCGATCCGGTGGCCGACTTTGACGCCATTAACGATGAGCTGCGGCAATACAGCTCTGAGCTGGCCAAGCGCCCTCAGATCGTGGTTGCCAATAAAATGGATATCATGGAAAATCCCGAAAATCTGGAGGCGCTCCGCGCCCACGTGGAGGCTCTGGGCTTCCCCCTCTTTGAGCTTTCCGCAGTCGCGCATCAGGGGACCCGCGAGCTGATTGGCAAGGTGGCGGAAACCCTCTCTACGCTTCCGCCCGTCACGGTATACGAAGCGGAATACGTTCCCAAGCCCCCTGCCGTGGATACCGCCGAGCCGCTGGACATCCAGCGCAGCGACGACGGCACTTGGCTGGTGGAGGGTCCGTGGCTCCAGCGTCTGATGGGCAACGTGAACTTCAACGACTACGAAAGTCGCATGTACTTCGACCGGACGCTGCGGGAATCCGGGCTGTTCGCCCAGTTGGAATCACAGGGGATTCAAGACGGCGACACCGTTTCTATGTACGACTTCGAGTTCGAGTATCAGCGCTGATTTTACGGCGCTTCCCACAACTGAATCAAAACGACAGCTACTTCGGTGGCTGTCGTTTTTGGTTTTACGATGCAAAAAAGGGCCTCACCGAAAAACGATGGTAAGCGTCAAACGGGCAGGAAAAAACGGGCTCGCCAAAGTAGGCAAGCCCGCAG
>CAZKMN010000205.1:0-2699 GCA_964553905.1 uncultured Oscillibacter sp. | reverse complement strand
AGCTGCTTTAAGTGCCAGGAAATGGCCTCTCCCTCGCGGTCCGGGTCAGTCGCGAGATAGACCATATCCGCCGCTTTGGCGGATTTTTTCAGGTCGCTGATGATGTCTTCCTTGCCCTTGATCGGCTGATAGACCGGGTCAAAATCGTGCTCCAGATCCACGCCCAGAACGCTCTTGGGCAAATCCCGCAAATGTCCCATGCAGGCCTTGACCTCAAACTCCTTGCCCAGATACTTTCCGATGGTTTTGGCCTTCGCGGGAGATTCCACGATGACCAGGCTGTGTTTTGCCATAGTTACCTCCAAGCGCCCCGCAGGACGCGTATTTTTAAGTTCCTCTATTCTTGCAGCGTCACAGCGCGGGTATAACGTTTCCCGCTGTGCTGTGTCACCAGATTTTCAAGTTCAAGAACGGTCAGGGCCGAAAGGACCCGTCGCGTTGGGATTGCGGTTTTTTCAATCAGATCATCCACCTGCGTCGCTTCCTCATCGTCCAGTACCCGCAACAGCGTGATCTGGTCGTCGGTGAGGGATGCGGTCTGCTTGGAGAGGTCCAGCGTGGGAGCCAGCGCCTTAGCCGGCGTTTTCTGCCGGGCCTCATAGCCCAGCTTCTCCGGCGGAAGCGGCACATCGTCCGTACGCAGTTTCTCCGGGAAGCGGGCAGCGTATTCCCGCAGGATATCCCACGCCTCGCTCACAAGGCCCGCGCCATCCCGCAGCAAACGATTGCACCCCACGCTGGCAGGCGCGTCGATGGGGCCGGGGACCGCAAACACGTCCCGCCCCTGCTCCAGCGCAGTCTCGGCGGTGATGAGCGCACCGCTGCGCTCCGGCGCCTCCACCACCAAGGTGGCAAGGCAAAGTCCCGAAAGAATCCGGTTGCGCGCGGGGAAATGCCGTCCGGCAGGCTCGGTCCCCGGTGGATATTCGGACAGCAGCGCCCCGGCAGCAGCCACGTCCTGATAGAGATAGCGGTTTTCCAAAGGATAGATCACGTCCACGCCGCCGCCCGTGACGCCCACGGGAACGCCTCCGGCGCGTAAAGTTCCCCGGGTCGCCGCCGCGTCAATGCCCCGGGCCAGTCCGCTGACCACCACCGCGCCGTGGGCGCCAAGGCCATAGCCCAGCTTTTCAGCAGCCGCTACGCCGTAGGGCGTGCAAGTTCGCGTGCCAACGACGGCCACAGCCGCCTCCTCGTCAAACGTGGGAAGTCTCCCCTTGCAGTAAAGCACGCAGGGCGGGTCGTAAATGTTTTTCAGACGCTGAGGGTACTCCGCGTCCTGCATGGTCAAAATACGCAAATTCAGGCGACAGCAGTCCTCCAAAATGCGCTCAGCGGCGGAAAGGTCATGGTTTTGAAGCAATGCGGCCTGCTCCCGGGTCATTCCCTCTGTCAGCAGCACTTCGTCCGCCTCGGCGTAAAATGCGTCCTCCGGCGTTCCGAAATGGCGCAGCAACGCCAACCGGGTCTGATTTTGCAGTCCCGGCAGCGACGTGAGCCACAACCAGTATTTCACCATGCTCGACCCTCCCTCGTTTCGGGCAGCCTCCCACAACAGCACAGCGGCAGCCGCCGCCGCATTGAGCGATTCGCAGTGGGGGCGCATGGGGATTCGCACCGTCTTTCTGCAAAGCTCCAGCATTCGGGGGGAAAGGCCGCGGCCCTCGCTTCCGATGGCCATGGCGCAGCGGGAATAGTCCACGTCCCGCACATCCACCGTGTCCGCTTGCAGCGCCGCGCCGTAAAGCGGCAAGCCGCTCTCCTCCAGCAGCGCTTGCAGTTGATCGACCTCGCAGCTCCAAGCCGGGCAGCGGAATACCGCCCCCATGGACGCACGGACTGTTTTAGGGCTGTAAAGATCCGCGCAGCCGTTCACTGTCAGCAGTCCGCTGACGCCAAAGGCATCCGCAGTCCGCCAGATCGTGCCCACGTTGCCGGGGTCCTGCACGCCGTCCAGCACCACATAGCGTCCGGGCGCGAGTTTTTCGGGCAGTGGGCGCTCCGGCAGGGCGCACACGCTCAAAAGGCCCTGAGGCGTCTGCATGGGAGACACCGTCTCCATCACATCCACCGGCACCTGCACGCAGCGCACATGCTCCGGCAGGGACGGTGCCTCCCCCGTGACCACCACCGTCCGCACATCGCCGTTCCAAAGCAGAGCTTCCTTGAAAAGCTTGGGGCTGTCACAGAGAAACTCACCGCACGTACGCCGATAGGCAGCGGAGGACGCCAGCTTCCGCAGGTGGGTACACAATGGATTTTGCCGGCTGGTGATACGCTCCACGGCGAGTCTCCCCTTTCCAATTCAACTCCCCGGAGGGGGAAATCTGTCCCCACTGATCCGGGTAATCACACGAAAATAAGTATATCATATGCCGCTTTCCGGTTCAAGTCAACGTTTTTGCGTTTTTCTGTCGATTTTTCCGGTCAAAACGGGCAAAAAGCGCGCCGGAACTTCGTGGGGAAAAATCCCCGGAAGCTCCGGCGTCACGCCTACTATTTCTGTTGTCGATCAGTCGTTCCCGCTCTGTTGGTCCGCCTGTTCCGTCTCCTCGTCCCAGTAGGGGCGAATCCCGCCGTTTTTCAAAAAGCGATCCAAACGTCCGCACAGCCAAAAGCCCAGCGCGGCCAGATAGAGAACGCCAAAAGCCACTGTCAATCCTGTCATACGCTCACTTCCTTACAAAGATTGTACTTCA
>CAZKMN010000204.1:0-2771 GCA_964553905.1 uncultured Oscillibacter sp. | reverse complement strand
AGCACGTCACGCTCGGCAACGTCCTTGGGCATTTTGCAAAAGTACTTCACGGGCTCCAGCGTCTGCTCGTCCCGGTAAAGGCCGATGTGACCCACGCGGGCGGAGGGCACCATCCGTAAAACGCCGTCCACCAGACCCAGTCCGGCACGGAGGATGGGCACCACGGCGAACTTTTTGCCCTTGAGCGTAGGGGCGGTGGTGGTGCAGATGGGGGTTTCCACCTGCTTTTCCGTCAGGGGCAGATCCCGGGTGGCCTCATAGGTGATGAGCATTCCGATTTCGGAGACAATCTCCCGGAAATCCTTGACACTGGTGTCCTTGTCTCGCAGGATGGTCAGCTTGTGAGCGACCAGAGGATGGTCCATGACGTGTACTTTCTCGTTCATATGTATACTCCTTACTCTCAATAGATTTTCTGATTCATGTTCGCTCGCTGAGGCGCAAAGCCTGAGCGGGCCGGAGATAGACCGGCTGCAATTCCTGTGAGGAGAGAAGCTCTCCTCTTTGGGCGAGCTCCTCGGCCTCCAGCGCCACGGATGTGGCGTTTTGCAAAAGAAGCTGCGGCGGCGCGACGCGGCAGGCGATCCCCTGCTCCGATAGATGATGATAGCATAACATGGCGCCATCGCCAACAATTATTTTTGCAAGCCGGTTTTCCCGCAGCGTTTCCGTCAGCTCCGCAAGGGAGATGGCGCTATCCGGCGTCAACCGGGTGAGATGTCCCTCTTTGGCCTCAAAAAGCGCGTGGTAGATCTGCGCTCTGCGGGCGTCCATGGCGCAGACAACCAGCCCGTCAAAGGCGGACGCGTTTCGAGCCATGGCAGCGAGCGTGGAAACGCCTATGGTGGGCTTTTGCGCGGCAAAGGCCAGCCCCTTGGCGGCGGAGACGCCAATGCGAATCCCGGTGAACGAGCCCGGCCCTACCGCCACGGCGATGGCGTCACAGTCCGCCACGGACAGCTCTGCGTTTTTCAGCATGCCTTCCACAATGGGCATCAGCGTGCGGCTGTGGGTCAGTCCGGTGTCCTGATAGCCGCTGGCGAGAATCCTTCCGTTTTCCGACACGGCGGCGGAGACGGCTTTGGCGGAAGTCTCCAGTGCTAAAATTTTCATAAGGCGTCCGCTCCTTCTATGGTGATGATGCGCCAGTCCTCGTGCTCGCTGTGGCGGGCGATGGTGACAAAGCAAGTTTCCGGCGGGAGCGCAGGGGCGACCTGCTCGCTCCATTCCACGGCGCATACGCCGCCCCGGTCCAGATAATCCTCCCAGCCGATGTCAAACAGGGCGTCCGCGTCGGCAAGGCGATACATGTCAAAGTGAAACAGAGGAATCCGTCCGTCATATTCGTTGACGATGGTAAAGGTGGGGCTGGTGACCCGGCCCGTGCAGCCAAGTCCTCTGGCAAGACCGCGGGTAAACGCGGTTTTGCCCATGCCAAGACCGCCGCGATAGGCAACCACCGCGCCGGGGGAGAGAGTGGCGGCCAGACGCTGCCCCAGCGCCTCCGTCTCTGCTACGCTGTGGGAGAGATGTTCCACAAAACAGCAGTCCTTTCTGTGCTTGTTCTAAAATCGAATTATTATAACACATTTTTTGCGCCGTGTAAAAACAAATTTGCGGGCGTTTACAGTCTTGGCGGATTGTGGTATACTTCCTTTGCTGATTTTCGCTTTTTTGGAAGAAATGGAGCGCTTGCCTGATGCTGAATCGACTGAAATCCATCCTGTCCGACTTTTTCCAGCAGGCCGATCTGGTGCTGCTGAGCCTTTGCTGCGCGTCTACGCTGTTTGGAATCGTGCTGATTTTCAGCGCCACGCGCTATCGGAATTCCAACCGCTATGTGATTGTGCAGACGGCGGCGATGCTGATTGGCATCTGTTTTTACATTCTCCTATCCATGGTGGACGTGGAGATTTTGCTGAAAAAGTGGAAGTGGATTCTGGCATTCAATGTGGTGTTCATGCTGCTTTTGATCCCCTTTGGCGTGGATGACGGCACCGGAAACCGCGCCTGGCTGAAATTTCCATTGGTCCCCGTGAGCATCGGCCCGGCGGAGGTGGTGAAGATCACCTTTGTGCTGCTGCTGGCAAAGCAATTGGAGTGGCTGCGAGAGGAACAGCGGGATTTGCGCTCGCTCCGTGCAGCCGTGTTTGCGGGGGGCCATATGGCGGCGCTTTGCGGACTGTATTTTATCCTCTCGGGAGATATGGGAAACGCGCTGGTCTTTGTATTCATCTTCCTCTGCATGGCCTTTGCCGCCGGCTTTGCGCTGCGGTGGTTTGCGCTGCTTCTGGGCGGCGGGGCGGCGGCGGTGGCTGTGGCATGGAAGCTGGGATTGATGCCCTCTTATATGAAAGATCGCTTTTTGGTGCTGGTGGACCATTCCTACGATACGCTGGGGCGGGGGTGGCAGCAGACCCGCAGTCTGCTGACGCTGGGCTCTGGCGGCCTGTTCGGACAGGGATATCTCAATGGCACGCAGACCCAAAGCGCCTATAAAAGCTCTCTGCCTGCCCGCTGGACCGACTTCATTTTCTCGGTGGCAGGGGAGGAGCTGGGGCTTGTGGGGTGCGTTGCCATCATCCTTTTGCTCACGGCGATCATCGTGCGCGTCCTGCTGGTGGCGCGGCGGGCGCAGACGCCGCTGCATTGCTACATTTGCGTGGGAATGGCTGCAATGCTGATTTTTCAAATGCTCATCAATATCGGCATGTGCCTTTTTATTATGCCGGTCATCGGAATCACGCTGCCGTTTTTCAGCTACGGCGGAT
>CAZKMN010000203.1:0-2808 GCA_964553905.1 uncultured Oscillibacter sp. | reverse complement strand
TGGCGGCCTACGCTATCCACCAGTTCTTTCAGGACCGGGGCTTCGTCTATGTGCACACCCCCATCATCACCGCCAGCGACTGTGAGGGAGCCGGCGAGATGTTCCGCGTGACCACGCTGGACCCCGCAAATCCCCCCCGCAATGAGGACGGAACGGTAGATTTTACCCAGGATTTCTTCGGGAAGCCTGCCAACCTTACGGTGTCCGGTCAGCTCAATGCAGAGAATTTTGCCATGGCCTTTGGCGATGTTTACACCTTTGGCCCCACGTTCCGCGCGGAAAATTCCAACACCCAGCGCCATGCCGCTGAATTTTGGATGATCGAGCCGGAGATGGCGTTTACCGATCTCAAGGGCTATATGGATGTGGCGGAGGACATGATTAAGTTCGTCATCCGTCAGGTCATGGCCAAGTGCCCCGACGAGCTGGCCTTTTTCAACAGCTTTGTGGACAAAGGTCTCAAGGAGCGGCTGGAGCATGTGGCGTCCTCCGACTTTGGCCGGGTGAGCTATACCGAGGCCGTGGAGATTCTCACGAAATGCAACGACAAGTTCGATTACAAGGTGTTCTGGGGCTGCGATCTGCAAACGGAGCACGAGCGTTATCTCACGGAGCAGGTCTATCAAAAGCCTGTGTTCGTCACGGATTATCCCAAGGAGATCAAGGCGTTTTATATGCGGATGAACGAGGACGGGAAAACCGTGGCGGCTGCGGACTGTCTGGTGCCCGGCATCGGCGAGATCATCGGCGGCAGCCAGCGCGAGGAGCGGCTGGAGCTGCTGGAAGGCCGCATCCGGGAGCTGGGCATGAAGCCCGAGGACTACTGGTGGTACTGCGATTTGCGCCGTTACGGAAGCTGCAAGCACGCGGGCTTCGGTCTGGGCTTTGAGCGCCTCGTGATGTATCTCACGGGCGTGACCAACATCCGCGACGTGCTGCCCCATCCCCGCACCGTTGGAAGCGCAGATTTTTAAAAACACGATCAGATTGCAAATAAAAAAGGAAGGACACCTGTCCTTCCTTTTTTTGTGCGCTTTTTGGGGAGCTCCGCGAAAGCGGAACCAATCGCCACCCGCTTTTCGGAGAAATCGCTTACTTGCGCGGATAGGTCCGCATCCCTACCAGCAGGCAGCTTTGCAGATAGGGAATATTTTCCGCAGCAAGCCATTCCAGCAGCTCCGGGCTGTCCGCTCCCGGCTGGAGCACCACGCAGCGCACGGCTTTGAGGTTCTCCTTCATCAAGGTGAGACCCCGATCCGGTCGGATGCAGAGGTCGATGATGTCGATCTCCCCCGGAATGTCGTTGAACGATGCGAGCTCTTTGCCGACCCCGTAGGCGGTATACCCCTGCGCCAGCAGGCCGGATTTGATTTTTGCAGCGTATTTTTCCGGGTTTTGCGTGTCTCCTGCCACGGCAAACACCTGCTGGTCCATAACTTCCTTTAATTCCATCTTGATTGCCTCCTGACGTAATATATTCGTTTTTATGAATATAACAAATCATGCATATATACGCCATGGCAAAAGCAACAGTTGGAATGGGAATTGACAGTGCAGGTCAAATCCGGGTAAAATGGGGAAGAAGAAAGGGAAGGGTGGAAGCTATGATACAGCGCGAGCTCTTATATGCGGCCTTGGGCACGGGATTTACCTGTTTGGCAACGGTTTTAGGCGCCGCTATGGTGTTTTTTTTCAAGAAGGAAATGTCTCACACAACGCAGAAAGTGTTTTTGGGATTTGCCGCTGGTGTGATGATCGCGGCGGCAGTCTGGTCGCTGCTGATTCCCGCCATGGAGATGGCGGAGAGCGCCGGACGCTCCGTGTTGCTGCCAGTGGGCGGCGGATTTTTGCTGGGCGGCGGGTTTTTGATGCTGCTGGACGGACTGCTGCCGCACTTGCACATTGGCAGCAACGAAGCTGAGGGATTGCCGGCGCATTGGAAACGCACAACGATGATCGTGCTGGCGGTCACGCTGCACAACATTCCGGAGGGGATGGCAGTGGGACTGAGCTTTTCCGTGGCCGCGCAGGACACGACCTCCGGCGCACTGGCGGGCGCGGTGGCGCTGGCCATCGGCATGGGACTGCAAAACTTTCCGGAGGGCGCCGCTGTGTCGCTCCCTATGAAGTCTCAGGGCGTCAGCCGCAGCAAGGCGTTTTGGTGCGGCGCTGCGTCCGGCGTGGTGGAGCCGATCTTTGGCCTTTTGACGGTTCTGGTGGCGGGAAGCATCGGCGGCGTGATGCCGTGGATTTTGTCCTTTGCGGCTGGGGCTATGCTCTACGTGGTGGTGGAGGAACTGATCCCGGAGGCGCAGCTCGGGGAGCACTCCCATGTGGGAACGCTGAGCGTTATGTCTGGTTTTTTGCTGATGATGCTGCTGGATGTGCTGCTGGGGTAATGAAATAAAAATACGCAAAAATCCGGCTCAACTTAAATTGGGCCGGATTTTTTGCAACTTTTCGAGGGATAAAACGGTCGAACACGCGGGAGGGTTGACGAGATCAGTCGAATGAAAGCGCTTACACAATAACAGCAAAATAGACAAATAGAAGCGAGACGCTTTATCTGTTTTAGATAATTTTACAACAACATCTTGATTTTTTGGAAATAAGATGATAGATTTGCAATAGAAAGCGTTGCACATCCCTGCGGCGCTTGTATCATTTCTTGTTTTTGAAACCGCTTACATTTGGGAGGAGGGCACGTTTTGAATCCGACGATTTACGACGTTTCCCGCCTTTCCGGGGTTTCCACCGCTACCATTTCCCGGGCCTTTTCCGCGCCGGAGCAGGTGCGCGAGAGCACCC
>CAZKMN010000202.1:0-2822 GCA_964553905.1 uncultured Oscillibacter sp. | reverse complement strand
AAGGTCCCGCCCGCCGGTGGAAAGCTCCTCTTTTTCTGCCGTTTCATGTTGAATTTCCTGCTCGTTTTCATGCATAGTGCAGCTTCTCCTTATTCCGTTCCCTTCCGGCGCCCGATCTGCGCCGAAAAGCCCGCGCAGCCCCTCTGCCGTCTCCGGCCGATGCTTCGCACTACAATTTTATTAGTATAACAAAATCCGCATGGAATCACAAGGGATGACGTAAAATTTTGCATAATCAGCCCCTTTGTCCGCGGGGAAAAGAAAAAAGAGAGGCAATTGCCTCTCTTTTTATCTCTCTTAGAGCTTCTCCTTGATCTTGGCGCCCTTACCCACGCGATCACGCAGATAGTAGAGCTTGGCACGACGCACAGCGCCGTTGCGAACGACCTCGATCTTGTCGATGGAGGGAGAGTGCACAGGGAACACCTTCTCCACGCCGACGCCGTAAGAAAGGCGACGAACCGTGACGGTTTCTTCGATGCCGCCATGCTTCTTGGCAATGACAGTGCCCTCGAAAATCTGGATACGCTCGCGAGCGCCTTCCTTGACCTTCACGTGGACGCGGACGGTATCACCGACCTGAACGGCGGAGACTTCGTTTTGCAGGGTTTCCTTGTTTAAAGCTTGAATGAGATCCATGGATGTTCCTCCTAATAATATAGGTGTTCATGCCGCTTTTCCAAGGCACATCGGCGCAAATAGCGCGTGCACGGCAGAGGACCGCCCTTTGTAGCCCAAATAGGATATCATATGCTTTTCCGAAATGCAAGCGTTTTTTTACGGGTTTCCCCCTGTTTTTGCGTAAAACACGCTTAAAAGCGCAGTTTCAGGGCCATCTGCTCCCTGTTTTTTAAAGCAGCTTCAAAATCTGTCGTTTATAGCGCAAAAAGTCCTCGGTCAGATTAAAATCCTTTGCCCGCGGTTTTTGCTCCCGGATGACGATCTCGCCGGTGATACGCCCCGGCTGACCCGTCAGAAGATAAATCCGGTCGGAGAGCAAAATGGCCTCGTCGATGTCATGGGTGATGAACAGCGTGGAGAGGCGGATGCGCTCCATCACGTCCAGATACCACCCGTGGATGGCGGTTTTGGTCAGCGTATCCAGTGCGGAAAAGGGCTCGTCCAGCAGCGCCACGTTCTGGGAAAAGAGGTAGGTCCGCAGCAGCGCCGCCCTCTGGCGCATCCCGCCGGAGAGCTGGACGGGATACTGAAGCTGGGTGCCCTCCAGACCGAACTCGGCAAAGTGAGCCACTGCCCGCTCCCGAGCCTCCCGCTTGCTCACGCCCCGCAGCACCAGAGGAAGGGCCACATTGTCCCGAATGGTGCGATAGGGCAGCAACAAGTCCTTTTGCAGCATATAGCTGATCTGACCCGGCTGACCCGTCACGTCGATTCCATCCAGATAGACGGTCCCGGCATCCGGCTTTAAAAGCCCGGAAATGATGTTGAACAGCGTGGATTTTCCGCCGCCGCTAACGCCCAGCAGACTTACCAGCTCCCCCTGACGGAGCGTCAGAGAGATGTCCTCCAGCACGGGCTTACCGTCAAAGCTCTTGCTGACGCCCCGCACCTCCAGCTTTTCCATGTCAGGCAACGGGTAAATAGTCGTTGGTAAAGCCGCTGTCGGCCTCAATGGGCGTTTCCATGAGACTGTTGTCGTTGAGCCATGTGTAAAAACGGCTCCAGCGCTCCGCGTCGAACACGCCCCACTGGGCTGCGTCCGCAATATACTCTCCGGCGAGATACTTCTGGCTGGCCACGACCAGCTCCTCGCTGCCCTTGAGCTCCGGGGCAGCCTCGATCAAAATCTGCGCGGCGCCTTCCGGATCCGCCACAGCGTCCTCATAGCCCTTGGCCAGCGCGGACAAAAACGCCTTGGCCGTTTCCGGATTCTGGCTCAAAAATTCATTGTTGGCAATCAGCACAGGCGTATAGTAATCGAAGACCGGGTCGATATCCTTGAACGCGAAATAATCGATATCCAGCCCCGCCGTCTCGCAGGCAACACCCGCCCAGCCGTAGAAAATCCAGATGGCGTCCACAGACTTGCTCTCCAGTGCGGAAACCTCGTCCGTGACCGTGGAGGGGATCAGCTCCACCTTGGAAAAATCGCCGCCGTCTTTTTCCACCACCTGCCGGAGCGTGGCTTTTTCCACCTCCAGATCCCATGTGGCGTACCTGTGGTCCTCCAGTCCCTTGGGACGGTCCATTCCCTCACCGGCGCGAGAGACGATGCCGGAGGTGTTGTGCTGGATCAAAGCCGCCACAGCGGTGATGGGCAGCGCGTTTTCACCCACCAGAGCGGGCGCCATGCTGTCTTGAAAGCTCACGCCGAACTGGGCCTGACCGGAGCCGACCAGAACCTCTGCCCCGTCCTCGGGAGGCTGCACCACCTCCACGTCCAGACCGGCATCGGCAAAATAGCCCTTCGCCAGCGCGACATACAGTCCGGTGTGGTTGGTGTTGGGCGTCCAGTCCAGCACAAAGGTGATTTTAGAGGGCTCCTCCGCGCCGCTTTGTGCGGGAGCTTCCTTCTTTTCCCCGCAGGCGGTCAGGCTCAAGGCCAGCGTCAGTACCAGCACCGCCGCAGCCAATTTTTTAAAACACGATTTCATCCAAGTTCCTCTTTTCCTGATATTCATGGGTTTTTTCGCAAATGCCGATAGGGCATGCATCGCCGCTCCGCCAGATCCACCAGCGCCATCAGCGCCAGAGAGATCACGGAGATCAAAAAAATCACGGCAAACATTTTGTCAAAGGCAAACGCCCGCTTCACCCGCGTCATGTAAACGCCAAGTCCCCCAAAGCCGCCCAGCCACTCG
>CAZKMN010000201.1:0-2825 GCA_964553905.1 uncultured Oscillibacter sp. | reverse complement strand
GTTTTTTTCATGAAAGCAAGAGGAGGGACTTTTTTGCGGTCCAACGAACGCCGCCGAAGGCGGAAAACGCTGCTTTGCACGCGCTGCGGGCAGGAAATCACAGAGGGAGAACCTTATTGGTATTGCAACGGGGAGAGCATTTGCGCGGACTGTCTTGCAGACTTTGCCCGCGGAGAGCTGGAGCCCTATCGACACATACGGGGAGGGGAATTTTGAAATGACACTTTTAGAGCTGTCCGCGTCCTACGCCTCCAGCGCCGCGCTTTTGCGAGCGCGCATGGCGGCTTTGCGGGCCGCGGAAAAGGAAGCACCGGACGCGGAGACGGCGTTTGCGCTTCGCAGGCGCATGGCGGAGCTGACGCCTCTGCTGCGGGAGATGCGAGAGCTGGCGGAGCTGACCGCCCACTACTATGATCGGAGTTTTCATCGTTATGAGAGATACACGCTTTGACACACGCTCCAGCGAATGGATGGGCGATTTGGCGGTTTGGCTGCGAGAGAACAGCGGAGACAACAGTGACCGCCTCTCCCGTCTGCGCCGCAACTTGCAACAGGCCCGCACGCAGGAGCTGACGCCCCGGCAAAACGAAATGCTGACGCTCTACTATGACCGCCAGCAGACCATGGAGGAAATTGCGCGGCTGCTGGGCGTCCGCCGTTCCACCGTCTCCCGCACGCTCCAGCGGGCGCGGGAGCGGCTCTACCGCGCCTTGCGATACGGTCTTTGAGCGTTACGCCGGTCTTTGCCCGGCTTTGGGACTGCGTGGTCATTTTTCTCTTGTGGTTTCTTCCCCAACCCCGTATAATGAAAGAAACCGGGCATTCTATTGTCAGAAAGGAGCGGATCGTATGTTATACAGCACCCTGCATAACCGCTGGCTGCGGCTGATCGCCGCCGTGGGAGGCGAACTGATCGCCGCTGCTGCGCTGAATTTATTTATTGTGCCGCTGGGTCTTTACACCGGAGGTTTGCTGGGCCTGTGCCAATTGATCCGCACATTGATGCAAACCTATCTCCACATGAATTTCGGTCCGTATGACGTGGCCGGTATCCTCTATTTTCTTCTGAACATCCCGATTTTATTACTGGCTTATAAAACCCTCGGCAAGGGTCTGGTTTTTAAAACCCTGATCTGCACCGTGGCCTACTCACTTTTTTATAGCCTCATCCCCATTCCCAAAACGCCCATCGTCAGCGACTATCTCACCGCATGTCTGCTGGGCGGCATCCTCGCCGGAGTCGGCAGCGGCATTGTGCTCACCTGCGGCGCCAGCGGCGGTGGATTGGACATCGTGGGACTTTGCCTCAGCAAGCGGGGCAGCACCATTACGGTGGGGAAATTTTCCCTCTCCTTTAACGCGCTGCTCTACGGCGCCTGCCTCCTCCTGTTCACCCCGGCCGTTGCCATTTATTCCATCATCTATAACTTCTTCACCGCCATGGTGCTGGACCGGATGCACCAGCAAAACGTCAGCGTTCAGGCGCTGATCTTCACCAAGGAGGATCAGGACATCCTCTCCCAGTATATCATCGACCATCTGGGGCGCAGCGTCACCTATTGGAACGGAACCGGCGCGTATACAGGCGAGGGCGTGCACGTGCTGTGCGTGTGCCTTTCCAAATACGAGATTGAAGAGCTGGTCCATGCGGTCCACAACTTCGACCCCCATGCGTTTTTGACCACGCAGGAGGGGACCCGCATCTACGGAAATTTCCAGCGCAGGCTGGGTTAAGAGGAGGATTTTTTCATGAACGATCCCATTGCCGTTCTGGCAGGCACCCCTGTGGATACGCAGATGGGGGTGGACTTTCTGCATCACGCTTGTCTGTCCGCATTGTCCTTTCCCCTGTCCAACAACCCAAGAGAGCAGACCGCGTTTCAGCATTCTTCGCCCGAGCTTCGGCAGTCGCAGGCGCTTGCCGTGCTGCAAAAAGCCATGGAGCAGGGCTGTCGGCGGGCCTTTGTCTACTGCAACTCGCTCTCCGGCGCGGTGGCTTTTCCCGCGCTTGCCGCCACCACCGGGATGCGGATCGTCACCCCGCTGGAGGTTTACGCCGCCCTTGCCCCCCGCTATCGCCATCTGGGCGCCATTGCCGCCAACGCGCAGGGGCTTTTCGGCATTGAGCACGTCCTCTTCGGCTCCAATCCCAATCTGGACTTTTTGGGAGCCTGCGCGCTGCCTGCCGTTCTGGCGATCGAGGCCCGGGAAGACCCCGATGCGCTGGTGAAGCGGCTTCATCTGGCGGAGCTGGCGGCGTGGTTTGCCGACTGCGGCATGGAGGCGCTGGTGCTGGGCTGCACGCACTTCCCCTACTTCAAGGAAGCCCTGTCTGCGCGGACAAGCCTGCCTCTGGTGGACCCGGCGGAGGAGATGCTGCGCCTGCTTCAGGCATAAATTGCTCCGATTCTCTTACCTTTTTGGGGGAGAATCGGATTTTTTTACCCGCAGAGGCAGGGAAACCTTGCAAAATGGGAGATCCTATGATAAATTAAGTTGGTTATCGTATGGATGAATCCGGGTGGACAGGCTGTCCGCCCGCGCGCGAAGGCCGAAGGCTTTCGTATTTTTTTCCTTGGAGGTTTTCCCCTATGTCTGAGCTTCAAACCGAAATTTCCCGGCGCAGGACCTTTGCGATCATCTCGCACCCTGATGCCGGTAAAACCACCCTGACTGAAAAATTCCTGCTCTACGGCGGCGCCATGGTCTCCATCGGCGTGTTCATCTCCAGCCTGACCATCAGCCAGATCATCGCCGCCATCGGGACCTTCGTGGTGTCTGTGTTCCTGATGTACATCGACACCCTGGGGGGCGCCGTGAGCAGC
>CAZKMN010000200.1:0-2869 GCA_964553905.1 uncultured Oscillibacter sp. | reverse complement strand
CCTTGATGCCCCAAGGGTCGGTGGCCTCGTCCAAAATGGAACGCATCCGGGAGTTGATGGTGTCCCGGCTGGTGAGGGACTGATCCAGCTCCATGTCGCCGATGATGTTACGCAGCGTGGTGGCGGTCAGATTCTCAATGGCGTTCATGGGATGCTCCACGCCGTAGGTGTAGAGCTTGGGGTCGGTGATCTGGAAATAGATGACCGTGTCGATTTGCATGGTGACGTTATCCTTGGTGATGACGGGCTGGGGTGCAAAATCCGCCACCTGTTCCTTCAGGGACACTTTTTTCGCTACACGCATCAGAAACGGCACCTTGAAGTGCAATCCCACGTTCCACACGGTATAAAAGGCGCCCAGACGCTCCACAACGTAGGCGCGGGACTGCTGAACCACGTGGATGTTGCTCACAATCACCAGCAGCACCAGAATGATTAAAATGCCAAGGCCGATATAACCAAAATTCATGCGTTTACCTCCAGTTTCGTTTCACAGGTTTTCACAAAGAGCTTGACGCCCTCCATGTGTTCGATTTTCACCAGCTCGCCTGCGGGGATTCGCTCTCCCGCTGCGCTGCGGGCAGTCCAGGTTTTGCCATCCACATAAACAGCGCCGGACGGAGCGTCGTTGTCAATGGGCTCCACCACGCGGGCGGTTTCCCCCAGAACCCGGTCCAGATTGGTAGGGGTCAGCGTATTTTTCGTGAGCTTTTTGACCAGCGGACGGGTCAGCGCCAGCGCCACTGCGGAAACTGCGAGAAAAATGACGGCCTGCACCGGCAACGAGGCCCCAATGGCCGCCGCTACCAGCGCTGCCAGCGCGCCAGCCACAAACCAAATGGAAACCAGACCTGCCGTGGCTGCCTCCACCACGCCAAACAGGACGACCGCGCCCAGCCAGACCCAGATCATATATTCCACCATTTGTCCCCCCTTCATACCAGACCTTTTGGATGTTTGCATCAGTGTATCACACTTTTTTGTAAAATACTATTTCATTTTGGTAACAATCGGCCCCGCCTGCCGTTGCATCTTTTCTGTCAAACTGCTATACTAAAAAAACAAAACACAAATTTGCAAAAGAAATGGAGGGCGGGACATGACACTGACAGTACCCTGCCTGTTTGGATTGGAAAGTCTGGTCGCCGATGAGATGAAGCGCCTGCATTTGGACCATGTGCGTGCGGAAAACGGACGCGTCCACTGTGACGGCACGCCGGCTGACATTGCCAGATTGAATATCAATCTCCGCTGCGGCGCCCGCGTGCTGATGGAGCTGGGCTCCTTCCCGGCAACGGATTTTGAGGCGCTGTTTCAGGGCGTTTTGGCTCTGCCGTGGGAGGATTATATCCCCCGGGAAGGCGAATTCCCCGTCAAGGGCTATACGATCAACTCCCAGCTTCACTCTGTCCCCGCGTGTCAGGCCATTGTGAAAAAGGCCTCTGCCAAGCGGCTTGGAAATGTGTACGGCTGCGAGACGCTGCCCGAGACGGGCAGCCGCTACCAGATCCAATTTTCTATTATTAAGGATATGGCTACGTTGTATCTGGATACCTCCGGAGAGGGCCTTTATAAGCGGGGTTATCGGGCGCAGGGCGTGGTGGCGCCCCTGCGGGAGACGCTGGCGGCGGCGCTGGTGACGCTTTCTCGCTATCGGGGCAAGGACCCGTTTTGCGATCCGTTTTGCGGCTCCGGCACCATCCCCATCGAGGCGGCGCTGATTGCCAAAAACCGTGCTCCGGGGCTGGACCGCAGCTTCTCTGCCCAAAAGTGGAAGAACATGGACTCCAAGCTGTGGCTGGACGCGGCGGAGGAGGCCATGGACCGGGAATTCCACGGCACATATGATATCTGGGGCGGCGATCTGGACCCCGCCGCCGTGGAGCTGGCCCGGCACAACGCCAAGCTGGCCGGGGTGGAGGATTCCATCCGCTTTGAAGTGGCGGACGCCGCCGCGTTTCACCGGGACAGCGAATACGGCCAACTGGTCACAAATCCGCCCTACGGCGAACGACTGCTGGAAAAGACGGAGGCCGAAGAGCTCTACCACGTGTTCGGCGCGGCTGCGCGGACGCTGCCGCCCAAGTGGAGGATTCTGGTTTTGAGCTCCCACACGGAATTTGAACGCAGTTTCGGTCGCACTGCCGATAAAAAGCGAAAGCTTTACAACGGAATGATTAAGTGCGACGTATTTCAGTACGGAAAATAAGGCGGTTGCCGGGGGACAGGCTGCTCCCCGGCATCGCTTTTCAAGAAGGGATGTGCCCCGATGCGTCATGTTTTTCTCATCAATCCCTCCGCTGGAAAGCGGGATCAGGCGGCGCGGATTTACGCCATGGCGGACCAATTGCGCGTCCGGCACGATCTGGACTGTCTCTGCCTGCTGACGGACCGACCCGGCGGCGCCACGGAGCAAAGCCGCAAGCTGGCCGCTTCGGGAGAGGAGCTGCGCTTTTATGCCTGCGGCGGAGACGGGACCGTTTTTGAAGTTGCCAACGGCATCGCCGGATACCCCAATGCCGCCATGACCTGCATCCCCACAGGGACCGGAAACGATTTTCTCAAAAATTTTGGAGACGCTTTGCCCCAATTTCTGGACGCGGAAAATTTGTGGGACGGAGCGGCGTTCCCGCTGGATCTCATTGACTGCAACGGTCGCTGCTGTCTCACCATTGCCTGCAACGGCATTGATGCACGGGTGGCGGAGAGCGTCCACAGCTTCAGTCGCTCGCCGCTGCTCAACGGCAGGGGGAGCTATCTTTGCTCGGTGGCGCTGAACGTGTTGCTGCGGGGCATCAGCCAGAACTGGCGCGTCACGCTGGACGACGAGGAGCTGAATGGGGAATTCACCCTTGTCTCCGTGTGCAAC
>CAZKMN010000199.1:0-2879 GCA_964553905.1 uncultured Oscillibacter sp. | reverse complement strand
TAAATGCAGTGACAGATTTTCTAAAGCTACAAAGTCTGTCTCCCTGCAAATAAAATGAGAATCATCAACAAGATCTCGCCCGCCGAATATCGGATTTGAAAGAATCAGGTCGAACCGTGTATTGATAAACTCGTAGCGATAGATGCTGGTTAGTGTGATGGTAACGTTCGCATATCCGTCGCACATCTTCTCAAGGACTTTCTGATAATCCTTGTTCTGTGTCGTCAGAAGAAATTTTGAATCTGGGTGCTGTTCAATGATCTGACACAAAGAAGCGGCAAACTTCTCTGCTTCCGCAATCATTACCGTTCCAGGCTTTCTTCCAAGTTCATCTGTCATGAGTGCTATCAAAGCTTCAGGAAGAACTGGCATTTTATTATTTTCCATCGTTAGCTGTAAAAGTTGGCCCCAATCAAACTCTCCGCCTTCCGATACAAGCCTATAAAAATTATGGAATGCATCCTCGTTTGGAAACGGGTTAGCAACACCGGCCTTATCAGCACATTGGAGCAACATAGTATATAAGGATGATGAATTCCCCTTTGCGGAATGGATCACCTCATCCGTAAGCAGGGCAGCAGATAGATATGAATCCGGGCCCATAAAGGCTCTTAACGAATTGATATACATCAATGTATTGTCACTGCTTTTCGCTTGGTTCATTATCTTCGCCTCCGTTCTATTGATCTTTCTGAGAGTATAATATCAGAGTAAAGCATCATTGTCAACTATATTTTAGTATTCACATACCAAATTATACGAATGTATTGTTTTCGGCGACAGTCCTGTAGTCTCCCACCCACGAAAAAGCAGTTGTTTAGCCACACCTATGCTCCGGGCAAGTAGTCAGGACTGTTGCCAAACCACGAAAAAAAGGGATTCCGGAAAATCGACCATATTACGGCGATTCTCCGAAATCCCTTGATTTAAGGCCTCTTGAGCCTTCTATTTACTTTTTCCTTGACAGGAGACAGACGGTCTCGACGTGTCTTGTTCTGGGGAACACATCCACCGCCACGGCCCGGGTCGCCTGATATCCAAGCGCGGCAAAGCGCTTCACATCCCGTCCCAGCGTTGCCGGGTCGCAGGAGACATACACTACCCGCTCTGGCTCCATCGCCGCCACGGCTTCGATCACCTCGATCGCAAGGCCCTTTCTGGGTGGGTCCACCGTGATGACGTCCGGGCGCAGACCCTCGCTCTCCAGCTTTTTCGCCACATCCGAAGCATCCGCGCAGAAAAACTCCGCGTTGGGAATGCCGTTGCGCCGGGCGTTTTCCTTTGCGTCCCGAATGGCCGCCGGCACAATTTCCGCGCCGATAACCTGCCGGGCCCGACCAGCCATGCAAAGCGTGATGGTACCCGTCCCGCAGTAGAGATCCAGCACAGTCTCCGTGCCGGTCAGCCCTGCGAATTCCAGTGCTTTGGCGTACAGGACCTCCGCCTGTGCACGGTTGACCTGATAAAATGACGGCACCGACAGCCGGAAAGACAGCCCGCAAAGGGTATCCATCAGCTCTCCCCGGCCCCAAAGGGTGCGATACCGCGTCCCCAAAATCACATTGCCCCGCTCGGTATTGCAGTTTTGCACCACGCCCACCGTCTGAGGTGCGGCAGCGCAAATCAGCGCCACCAGCTCCGGCTGGCGAGGCAGCTTTTTCCCGTTGATGATGATGCAGCAAAGGCTCTCGCCCGCCCGATTGACCCGGACGTACACATGGCGCACAAGCCCTTTTCCGCTCGTTTCATCGTAGGCCGGCACCTGATAGCGGCGCATCCACTCCCCCACGGCTTGGGCGGTTCGATCGGAAATCTCCGACTGGATGAGGCAGTGCTCCACCGGAATCACCTGATGGCTTCGGGCCCGGTAAAAGCCGATGGAGCCATCCACCCCAACCGGATACTGGCTTTTGTTGCGATAATGCAGTGGATCGGCGGCTCCCAAAATTTCCTCCACCGTCAGGGAGACGCCGCCCAGACGGGTCAAAGCGTCCTGCACATGCTGGCGCTTGGCCCAAAGCTCCTCCTCATAGGTGAGCTGCTGAAAGTCGCAGCCGCCGCAGCGGCCAAAAAGGGGGCACGCCGGCTCAATTCTGGAGGGAGACCGCTCCAAAATTTTGGTAATCTCTCCGGCGGCACAGGTCTTCATAACCTTGGTGATCCGCACCTCCACCCGCTCGCCGCGAACGGCGCCGGGCACAAACACCACAGCTCCGTCCAGCCGGAGGATGCCCAGCCCCTCGCTGGAATATCCCTCCACAACGCCGACGCCTGTCTGATTCTGCTCTAATCGTTTCACTTATGCTTCCCACTTCTCCAAAAGTTTTCTCAGTTGATCGGCAAAGGACGCAAGACTCTTGTTGTCCCGGCCTCTGGAGCGCTTGATGCTCTCCATGACCATCTGGCCCACCGCCAAAAGCCGCTCGTACGCGGGACTTGTCTTGCTTCCGCCCACGGCCTTGACCTTGCGCTCCGGCAGATAGCCGCTCTCGACCACCTTGTCCGCCAGCAGGTCATAAACCTCCGTATACTGCGGGGCATGGGCGGTGAAGCCCATCCCGGCGATCGTCTGCGCGAAAAACGGCGCGACCTCCCGATCGCCGTGGACGACAAACACGTGCTGGGGCTTGGGCTCTTTGAAATTCGAGATCCACGACAGCAGGTGATCCCGGTCGGCATGGGAGGAAAGGCCCTGGAAATTTTCAATCTCGGCGTGGACCGCGATCTCCTCGCCGAACATCTTCACGGATTCCGCGCCGTCGAGCAGCGCGCGCCCCAGCGTTCCCTCGCCCTGAAAGCCCACAAAAACCACCGTGCATTCCGATCGCCAGAGGTTGTGCTTGAGATGGTGCCGGATGCGACCGGCGTCGCACATGCCG
>CAZKMN010000198.1:1667-2885 GCA_964553905.1 uncultured Oscillibacter sp. | reverse complement strand
GCCGGACGTTTTCTGTCATCCTCGCCACGCTTAATGACCTGGGGTACCGCGTGGAATGGATGGTGCTTAACAGCAAATATTTTGGAGTCCCGCAATCCAGAAGGAGGCTGTTCCTTATCTGCTATCTTGATCCCCGATGCGCCGGAAAAATATTTCCTGTCTTCGGCACAGGTGGAAAAGCTCTTATACAAGTCCTCGGAGGCTCGCAAGGTTCCCGTGTCTACGACGCAGACGGAATAGCCTGCACGCAGACTGCCGGCGCTGGAGGTGTGGGCGGCAAAACAGGATTGTATATCATTCCGCAGGACAGACCCTTTGTGGATCTATGTGCCGGGGAGGCGAGACAAACGGAGGCCGCCCGCTGCCTCACTGCCCGTTATGGTCAGACAACGCTGTCTAATCATAGAGCAGAACGTTCCGGCGTTCGGCTCATCAAGGAAGCCACGAAAAAAGGCTATAAAGAGGCGAATCCCGGTGACAGCGTCGATCTCGGCTTTTCCGGGAGCAATACCCGCCGTGGTCGTGTGGGACAGGATATCGCCCATACATTGGAGACGAGCTGCATCCAGGGCATCGTGGAACGTGGCGGACGCATCCGGCGTCTGATGCCGCGGGAGTGTCTGCGGCTGCAGGGCTTCGATGAGTGGCAGATCGACCGCATCCTCGCCATCCAGTCTGATGCACAGGCGTATAAGCAGGCAGGCAACAGCGTCACCGCCAATGTCATTGAAGCCATCGGGCGCCGTATCCGGGAGGTGGATGCGGAACTGAAAGCCGGTGCTGCCGCATGATCGGGCTGAAGGACCAGTGCTTCGGCGTGGAAGTTGAAATGACCGGCATCACCCGTGAGCAGGCGGCAACAGCGCTGGCCGCGTATTTTGCAACGGACGCCCGCTATGTGGGCGGCGCTTACGATAAATGGTGTGTGACGGATCGGGACGGCAAAGAGTGGACGGTCATGAGTGACTCCAGCATCCACGGGGAGCAGAAGATCGGCAGCGGCTATCGTGCAACGGGTGACTACAGATACCGCGTGGAGATGGTAACGCCAAAGCTCACCTATGCGGAACTGCCCAAGCTGCAGGAGTGTGTCCGGCAGGTACGCCACGCAGGAGCCAAGGCCAACAGCTCCTGCGGCATCCATGTCCATGTGGACGCAGCCAATCATAACCGGCAGAGTCTGAAAAACCTCATCGGCATCATGTACTCCAAGGAGGA
>CAZKMN010000198.1:290-1643 GCA_964553905.1 uncultured Oscillibacter sp. | reverse complement strand
GGTGCGGGAACCCATGCTGAAGCAGGCACGCAGGCTCTCGTCGGATGAGACAAGGGATCTGACGCAGCTGGAGAATATCTGGTATGAGGGAGATAACGGCAGCGCAGACCATTATAACTGGACCCGCTATTACGCACTGAATCTGCATTCGGTCTTTTACCGGGGGACGGTGGAATGGCGCTGTTTCAATTCCACACTCCATGCGGGAAAAGTTGCCGCCTATGTGAATCTGTGCCTTGCCATCTCCGCCCAGGCTATCGCCCAGCGCAGCACGGTCATGCGCAAGACCCACAGTGACAATGAACTGTTCACCTTCCGGGTCTGGTTGGTGCGGTTGGGGCTCAACGGCGAGGAATTCAAGCATACCCGTGACCACCTGTTGGCAAATCTGGACGGTGACCGTGCGTGGCGTTTCGATAAGGACAGCTATGCAGTCAACAAAAAGAAGAAAAAATCCAGAGAAATGGAGAGGTGAAGCCTTTGAAGATTCAAATTGAAGATACCGTGTACGAAGGAACCGCAGCCGGGATCATGGAACAGCTTCGGGATCTCAGCTTTGATCCCACAGAGTTCCCGGATGTGGAGACCTACATCTGGTTTGTACAGAATAATGTCATCCGCACCACGGGAATGGACTGTCCGCTGCCGGATGGCGATGCGGAGACACAGGCGGCAGCCCTGCTCCGTCATCTGGACCGCTTTGGCGCTCTGAAGCTACTGGAGGTGTGACGTGGAGGAAAACCTGTATTTTGCCTACGGCAGCAACCTTGATCTGGAGCAGATGGCGCAGCGCTGTCCGGATGCCGAGATCGTGGGACCGGTCAGGCTGGAAAACTACGAACTGCGGTTCCGCGGCAGCGGCTTTGCTACCGTTGCGCCGAAAAAAGGCAGTACTGTCCACGGACTGGTGTGGAAGATCACGCCAAACTGCGAACAGTCTCTGGACCGCTATGAGGGGTATCCCCGCCACTATACGAAAGAAACCGTGACTGTTAAAGACGCGGCTGGCGCTGAGCTCCCAGTCATGGTCTATATCATGGCGGAGCCGTATTGCCGCCAGCCTGCACTGCCGTCCCCATATTATTACCGCGTGATCCAGCGAGGCTTTGAAGCCAACGGCCTGCCGGTGGACTCCCTTCGGGATGCGTGGAGCAGGACCATTGACGAGGTGTTCTCCGGAAAGCTGGATAAGCCGAGGAATAAGAAATCGGAACGACGCAAAGAACCGGAACGACGCAAAGAACCGGAACGGTAATGGCTCTGCCGCAGCAGAAAGAAATAGCCTGTTTGCAATTTCCGCCGCGTGTGTTACAATATCCCCTGTTTGTGAAAGGGGTGCGGATGTGTTTTACA
>CAZKMN010000198.1:0-280 GCA_964553905.1 uncultured Oscillibacter sp. | reverse complement strand
GGCCGTGCGGGAACGGCACCGGAAATTCCGGCAGGGGCTGCTGGGCGGCGCACTGGAACGGGCCGATTATGAATGGGCGGCTGCAGCACTGGGATTCCTGCGCCCCCAATGGTGGCAGGAGCATGAAGATCATCGGGCGTTGGAAAATGCCCTGCTGAAGACCCGGACGCTGGCATCCAAAAAAGAATAAGAATCACCATTTGCGGCAACGGCAGTGCAAACTGCTGCTGCCGCTTTTCTTTTGGGAAGGAGGAACCCATATCAGCACAGAAAAAATGAA
>CAZKMN010000197.1:0-2902 GCA_964553905.1 uncultured Oscillibacter sp. | reverse complement strand
ACCTCAAATACGACCTCGTTGGGACGGTATCCTGCCCGGAGACTTCTGCTGACTTTCCCACGTCTCTCTGTGGTCTTTCTGCGCCCGGTCTGCTGCCATCCTTGGGCGGGTGTTTCAGCCCTCAGGCGGGTGCTCCAGCCCTCCGGCGGGTGCTCCAGCCCTCCGGCGGGCACCCTGTGCAGACTGCCCCCTTGCACGGCCTGTGGTGAGCTCAAAGACGGACGGTGATGCGTAAAGTCACACCATCGTCGCTGCGGGCTTCGATCTTGCCTCCGTGGGCGGCTACAATAGCCTGCGCCATGGAAAGGCCAATCCCGTAGCCTGCTTTTTGTTGACTTCGGGAGGGATCACCCCGATAAAAGCGGTCAAACAGAATGCTCAAATCACCGGCTTGAAGACCGTCCGCCTGATTTTCACAGGTGAAAATCAGCTTCTTTCCCTTGTGAGAAAGGCTAAAGCGGATGTCGCTGTCCGCCAGCGCATATTTCAGGGCATTGTCCGCAAGAATGGAGCAGAGCTGACGGATGGACTGCTCGTTTCCGCGATAGGAGAGCTGCGGCTCGATTTCTTTGTGGAAGCGAAGCTGCATATGCTCGGACATCAGCTCAAACGGCTCCAACGCGTCGGAAACTGCGTCGGAGATGGAGAACTCGGCGAAGGAAAGCGTCTGCCTGCCCTCGTCCATCCGCGCAAGGGAAACAAGGCTCTGCGTCAGAGAAGTCAGGCGCTTGACCTGTTCCCGAATACCGGTGGACCACTTGGTGCTGCCGGTTTCCAGCTCCAAAACCTCGGCGCAGGAATCGATGATGGTCAGCGGTGTTTTGATCTCATGTCCGGCATTGGTGATGAACTGCTTTTGCTTTTCGTAGCTCTCCGCTACCGGGCGAATGGCGCGGTCTGAGAGCGCCATCACCAGCAAAAGGACAGCAAGAACGCCGCCAAGGGATACGAGAAGACTGCTGGAGAGGAAGTCCTTGCAAAAACTCAGATCCCGCGTGCAGTCCAAGAAGAGAAAACGTGTGCCGCCGTCCGTTTCCTGAACCAAGTATTTGTAGTTGCCAAGATACCCGTTGCTGCGCCCGGTCTTCCAGAGCGTGTTTGCCATGTCCACGGCCTCGGCGGTGCTGACAGCCGCAATTTTGCCGGTGTTGGAGGACTTTAAGCTGCCGCTCTCATCCAGCTCCACGAAGAAATAGCGCGTCTCAAAGGGCGTTTCTGGTGTAAAGCGATGTCGCTTGCCAGATGATGATTCATTAGGAGAAAATGAAAAATCACCTGCCTCAGAAAGTTGCCCTGCCCGGCGAAAGGCATCAGGAAAGACACCCTCGTTTTCCGCCAAAAGCTGTAACGTCTGCTGGGCGTTTTGGTCCATGCGTAAAAAATTCGCGGCGTTGATGCCACCCATTAGAATCGACAAAACCAGCAGGACGGAGCCCATGGTGATGAGGATAAATTTTTTTCGGAGCCGTGCAATCATACTGCATCCTCCAGAGAATATCCTACGCCGCGGGAGACTCGAATCTGAACGCCGGAGCCCAATCTCGCTATTTTTTTCCGAAGAGCGGAGAGATAGACCCAAACCACATTGATCTCCGCATCGCTGTCATAGCCCCAGATTTTTTCCAAAAATCGCTCAGTGGGGATGACCTGATGAGGATTGCCCATCAGCATTTCCATCATCTGAAATTCACGGTTGGAAAGTCGCAGCATTCCGGAGGGCCCACGCAGAGAAAACTCCGCAAGATTCAAAAGGAGATCTCCGAAGCGCAGCACTGTGTCCCGCAGCTCCGGCTGACGCCGGGTCATGGAGCGAATACGGGCCAACAGCTCTTCCGAGGCAAAGGGCTTGGTCAAATAATCGTCCGCGCCGCTGTCCAGCCCTATGACCCGGTCGCTGATTTCGCTTTTGGCGGTCAACAGCAGAACCGGAAGGGTCTTTCCGGCGTCACGTATCGCGCGTAAAACGGACAGACCATCCATTTTGGGCATCATAATATCTAAAATAGCCCCGTCGTAGTTTCCACTTTCCAAATAGTCCAGCGCATCCCGCCCATTGTAGACTGCATCCACAGAGTAGTGGTTGTGCGTCAAAATGGCGCACAGCGCATCGGAGAGCAGTTGTTCGTCCTCTGCCAATAATAGACGCATGGCGATTCCTCCCGGCTTTTTGATTTCAGCATAGCATAGAAACTTAAAAACAGCCTAAAAGAACCCCACGCAAACAGGCCGTTTGCGTGGGGAGAGGGATGTATCATTTCTCCGATTGTTCCACAAAGCGGCGGATGCAGCAAAATGTTTCTTCGCTGAGATCATGCTCGACCTTGCAGGCGTCCTCGGCGGCGGCCTCGGGGGAAACACCCAGCAGGGCAAAGAGCCGGGTAATGGTCTTGTGCCGCCCGTAGACCCGGCGTGCGATGGCAAGACCGCTTTCATTCAATGTGATGCTGCCGTCGGCCTCCATGGAGATATAGCCGTTTTCCCGCAGCTTTTTCATAGCGATGCTGACACTGGGCTTGGAAAACCCAAGCTCATTGACAATGTCGATGGAGCGCACCTGACTGAGCCGCTCCTGCAAAACTAAAATGGATTCCAGATAGTCTTCCGCAGACTCGTGAATCACCATTGCGGTTCACCTCTTTACAGCAATTGACGATTTTCTCTATGGTAACAAGAATCAAAAGAGATTGCAAGTCTCTTTTCCCGCGAGAGTGCGCGTAGGCGCGACGTTTCAAAAGGCGGCTTGTGGAGATATTTTCAGAAAAAGCAAAAAGAGTGTTGACAACGGGCGATCAATACTGGTATACTATCAAATGTTCCGAGCGAAAAATGCTCTTGCGGAACAGCTCCTCGGGGGATTAGCTCAGCTGGGAGAGCGCTTGACTGGCAGTCAAGAGGTCAGCGG
>CAZKMN010000196.1:0-2979 GCA_964553905.1 uncultured Oscillibacter sp. | reverse complement strand
TTCGTATTCCGCCATATTGCGAGCCGACACGGTGATATCCCGGTAGCGGCAAGTCCCATGGGCCACAAGGCGCAAAATTTCCGCCGCAGTCCGCTCCACCTCCGAAAAAATTGTGTCCGCCTCCCAAATACGGATTTCGGAGACGTCTTTTTCATAAGGGATCGTCTTGCCAAAAAAGCAGCGCTCCAAATGCCCCAGTGGGGAATTATCCGCACTTTGCAGCGTTTCAATTTCAACGGGGCACTGCTCCTGCCGGGCCAATCGCTCCAACTGCCCCAGTGTTTGCAAGGTGGCGGCAAATACCTCTTCACGGCTGTCCGGTTCGCCCAGCAGCGTGATTGTCACAGAGCGGGCCTGCCGCAGCATGACGGACAGCACACGGCGCTCCTGCGCGTTGAAATATGTAAAGCCATCCACAAAAACGTCCCGGTTTTCCACGTAGCGCGATTGCTCCAGCTCATCGCACAGCTTGGTCATGCGATCCCGCGCATCCAGTCCGGGGTGGCAGAGGCGGGCTTCATATGCGCCGTAAAGCAGTCCCAGATCCAGCAGCTTTTCCCGGGTGGCGCCCTGAATTTCCAGCGCCTGTTCATACAGGGTCCCGGGCGTGACCTCATAGCTTCTAAGCTCGTCAAAAAGGTCCAGAAGCTGCTGCAAAAAAGAGGCTTTTTGAGAGGGTCTGCGATACACCTTGAGCTGTGGCGCCACCTCCAGCAGAGCTTTTTGCAGCATCAGCAGCTTGCCGCCGGAATCCAGCGTCACTTGCGCCAGACCGCCGGTCACGCTCAGCACGCGGTCCCCCAGACGGCGAAAGCTCAAAACCTCCGCATGTCGACTGGCAGTCGGCCCGCAGGCACGGCAAAGATCCACCTCTGCCTGATGGGAAGCATGTTCCGGCACCAGCAGAATTTGACGGCTGGTATCCCCCAGCGCCGCGATCCGGCTTAGAACCAGTCCTGATTTTCCCGTTTTGGCCCGTCCGATCAAAAGGTGCAGCATTCCGGAAATTCCTCCTTTTTTTGTGGTTTCATTCTCCGCTTATGATAGCACATTCCAAGGCCTCTGAACAGTCCGCGTTGCCTTTTTCCGCGAGATATGCTATTCTGAAAAAAAACAGGAGGTCCCGTTCATGCACATTCCTCAAGGAACCACTGACACACTCGCTTTAGAGCTGTTTGAACCGGCGCTGGCTCATGCCTTGGAGCCGTCTGACACCTATGACGTGAATCGCTGGCTATACATCCCCAATCGCTATTCCGAATACCGCTATGTGCTGGGCACGCGAGGCAAAAAGCCGTTGATCTGCATCGGCATCAATCCCTCCACGGCAGCGCCGGATGCGTTGGACCCCACGCTGCAATCCGTGGAGCGGATCGCCCACTCCAACGGATATGACAGCTTTCTCATGTTCAATGTCTATGCCCAGCGCGCCACGCGCCCAGACGACATGGAATCGGCCTGCAACGCCGCGCTCCACGCGGAAAATCGCAAGGCCTTTCGCTATCTGCTCTCCCAATCTCCCCACCCCGCCGTCTGGGCCGCATGGGGAAGAATCATTGAAAAACGGTCCTATCTCATGGACTGTATGCGAGATTTTGCCGCCGACGGACAGGCTGTCGGCGCCAACTGGTTCACCGCCGGACCACTTTTAAAATCCGGCCATCCCCACCACCCGCTCTATTTGCGGCGGGACACCCCGCTGCTCCCATTTGATCTGGATACTTATTTGAAAAAAGGGCAGGCGTAACCGAACCGCTGACACGCTCAAAAAGTCCCCTCCCGCAGCATCCAAGGATGCCGGGGAGGGGACTTTTTTATGCACGCTCCTGTTTGAGACAGGCACGCACCAGCTCTATCGGAATATCCATTCGCCGCGCAATGCCCTCTTCGTTGAGGCCACTGTCCAAAAAGCGCTTGCAAACCACGCCCAGCGGCTCCGCCACCTCAACGATGTGGCGATCCGGGTCGTAAAGCCGCACCACCCGCTGCCCCCATCGATGCTCCAGCGGCGGGCAAACCAGCTCTACTTCCGTGTGGTCTTTCAATTGCCCCAAAAAGTCATCCAGATCCGCTGTCTCAAAATAAATCTCCGCATTGTTGCCGCCAAAGGCAACATCCTCCGGCGCTTTTCCCAAAAAACCTGCCCAGCTCTCCAGCGTTTGCAGAGAAAGACCGCCTGTCAAAACCACATTCTCTCCGAAGTCGGAGACCACCTCCAGCCCCAGCAGATTTTCATAAAAGCGCAGAGATGCTTTTAAATCCCGCACCGCAAACAAGGTATTTTTCAGTTCCATTTCCATGCACTCCGTCAATCAAATGTCTTTCTGACCTGCTCCCACAGCTCAATAGCTTTGAATTTCAGCACATACCCGTTGTTTTCCTCTGTAATGAGCCCGATCTCTTCCTCGCCCAGCCCGGCAGCCAGAGCCGTTGCAGGCACGTCGGCGGACGCCGCCGTGCAAAGCGGCGGAAACACCACGCACCACCAGTTCTGCCCGCCACCCTCACCGATGACGATGCGAAGAGCCAAATACTCCCCTGCCGGCAGCGTAAAGTCCTCATATTCCTTAGTGGGAAACTCCGTCTGTGTCAGTTCGGCTACTACCGCATATTCGTATCCGCTATCCGCGATCTCCGCCCCGGCAAGCTTCTGGAATTCCGGCAGGTGCTCTCGTAAAAGCGCCTCGGCTTCCTCGCGGCTATCTGTTGTTTGCAAGAGCTCCGTGGCACGCTCCAAAATTCGGTCCCGGACGCGGAGCTTGAGCGCCTGATCTTCCTCAGAATCGGAATTGGCCAGTACGTGAAGTCGGACCACTTTTTCGGCAAGCCGATCCTGCGTCCGCAGCGCCAGCGATCCACTGAACAAAAAGAGGGCCAAGGACAAAAGCAGAATCACTTGCAATGATTTTTTCGTGGTTTTTGGGGCTGTTTTCATATTAATCCATCCTTTTCTATGTAGCTTTCGCCATGCAGCAAGGA
>CAZKMN010000195.1:2173-2988 GCA_964553905.1 uncultured Oscillibacter sp. | reverse complement strand
CCGGGGCTTCTCCCCCATCACGGCGTCGGTGTGGGGCTCCAGCCCCAGTGCAATGGCAGGCAGACTGTCCGTCAGCAGATTGATAAACAGCAGGTGCACGGCGGCAAACGGCACCGGTAGGCCCAGTAGTGAGGCGTAGAGGACCGTCAAAATACCCGCGGCATTGCCGGAGAGCAAAAACTGGATGGCCCGCTTGATGTTCGCGTAGACATTACGGCCATTTTTTACAGCCTTGACAATGGTCGCGAAGTTGTCGTCCGTCAGGACCATGCCTGCGGCGTCCTTGGCCACCTCTGTGCCAGTCACGCCCATGGCCACGCCGATGTCGGCCTGCTTGAGTGCCGGCGCGTCGTTGACGCCGTCACCGGTCATGGCCACCAGATTTCCCCGCTCCTGCCATGCCCGGACGATGCGGATCTTGTGCTCTGGAGAAACGCGGGCATAGACGCTGACCTTGGGCACAAATGCCCGCAGCTCCTCATCGCTCATGTCGTCAATGGCAGCGCCGTCCACGGCCTCGGTCCCCTCGGTGAGGATTCCAATCTCTTTGGCGATGGCAGAAGCGGTGACCCGATGGTCGCCGGTAATCATGATCGGTCGGATTCCCGCCGCAATGCATTCCGCCACGGCGGTCTTGGATTCCTCACGCGGCGGGTCCATCATGGCGATCAGGCCCAAAAAGGTCAGTCCGTTTTCATCGGAAAGGGCCACCTCCGGTCGTTCCACCGTCCGGCAGGCAAACGCCAGCACGCGCAGTCCCTCTCTGGAAAACTGCTCATTGACCGCCTCAATTTTCTCCCGCTCCGCGCGCGAGA
>CAZKMN010000195.1:0-2163 GCA_964553905.1 uncultured Oscillibacter sp. | reverse complement strand
CGCGCCCTTGGTGACCATCATCAATCCGCCGGAAAGCTGGTGAACGGTGGACATGAGCTTGCGGTCGGAATCAAACGGGATCTCCGTCAGGCGCGGATAGCGATTCCGTGTAACCTCCTCATCCACGCCAAACTGCTCGCCCAGCCGGACCAGCGCCGTTTCCGTGGGATCGCCCAGTTCCCCGCTCTCCGTGACCGTCGCATCGCTGCAAAGAATTGCCGTACGCAGCAGGGGCTCTTGTAAGGGGTCCGTAAAATTCGCATCCGGCACGGCGATCACGCGTCCACCGGTGTAAAGCTTTTTCACTGTCATCTTGTTCTGCGTCAAGGTTCCCGTCTTATCCGAGCAGATTACGGACACGCTGCCAAGGCCCTCCACAGCCTGAAGCTTGCGGATGATGGCATTCTCCCGCGCCATCTTCTGCGTGCCAAAGGAAAGCACAATGGTGACAATGGAGCTCAGTGCCTCAGGAATGGCAGCCACAGCCAAAGCCACGGCAAAAAGGAACGCGTTGGCAGCAGGCTCATGCCGCACCAAGACGCTCACAGCAAATAGGGCCGCGCAAATGGCCAGAATGATGATGGAGAGCTTACGCCCAAACTGATCCAGACTGACCTGAAGAGGGGTTTTCTTCTCCTCGGTATTTTTCAGCAACGTGGCAATTTTGCCCATCTCCGTGTCCATACCGATGGCTGTGACCAAAAAGCGGGCGCGTCCGTAGGTAACAAAGCTGCCGGAAAATACCATGTTGCGCCGATCTCCCAACGGGACATCCCCGGCGATCTCTTCCACGTCCTTCTCCACGGGCAAACTCTCGCCGGTCAGGGCGCTTTCCGCGCACTTCAAGCTGGCGCATTCCAAAAGCCGTCCGTCCGCGCAGACGGAATCTCCGGCTTCCAGAATCACCACATCGCCCACGGTCACGTCTCTCCCCGGCACCTGAGAGATCTTGCCGGAGCGCAAGACCTTTGCGGTAGGGGCAGACATCTGCTTGAGACTGTCCAGCGACGCGGAGGCTTTCACGGTCTGTACCGTGCCCAGCACTGCGTTGAGGGTAATGACGGAGAAAATGACGATCATGCTCTCTATATCCCCCAGCGCCGCGGAAACAATGGCGGCGGCAATGAGGATCAAGACCAGGAAATCCGCAAACTGCTCCAAAAAGATTCGCAGTACGCTCTTGTTGCCTCCGCTTTGCAGCTCGTTGTGCCCGTTGCGCTCCAGCCGCGCGGCGGCCTCCTGTTCGCTCAGTCCCATGTCGGAGCAATCCAGTTCCCGGAACAGCTCCACCCGGCTCTTTTGCCAAATCGGTCGTTCTTGCTTCATATTGATCTTCCTTTCCTGTTGGACGCAAAAAGGCGAGGCCTCTGCGTCAATGCATAGCATTGTTGCAAAAGTCTCGCCATTTCAATCCGAAGCGGGGAAAAAACCCGTATTGACGCCTGCGGATGCACATGCCTGTGCCAGCTACTCCCTTTTAACGTCTCTCATCGTACACAATCAAGCGTGAAAAGTCAATTGGTAATCCCGTTAAGATTTTGAAAAAGTTTTCTCTCCGTGGTACATCAAATTACCAATCAACATAAACACGGCATAAACCGCGAGATAGTAAAAGACCACCTTGCCGTATCCCGCAAAGGCCGCATACACCATGAAGCCGCAGCCGCACAGCGCCAAAATCGGCATCACAAAGCGCTTGAGCATGTTGAGAAGATGGGGATATACATGCCGTAAAGGGTGACAATGGGCAGCTCGGAGGAATCGAACGAAAACACGCCGAACCAGCCGCCGCCCAAATTCGCGCCGAAGAAATAGAGCAGCCAGAACGCGGAGAAGCCCAAACTCACCATGGAGGAATTCCCGGACATGTTGGTCACCGGGTCCAGTTGGCGGAAGAGCTCCGGACGAGGTCCCTCGCCGCGAGCAGCCAGTGAGTAAAAGCCGCGGCAGCAGGCCAGCGTCAGGCCGTTCAGAGTTCCCAGACAGGAAATGACGATCAGGGCAAACACCAGCGTGCCGGCTCCGGCGCCAAACACCCGCTGAAATGCCATCTTAGCAGCCGCTTCGCCGCTGGCCATCAGCTCCTCGGTGGTAACGGTTCCGTTGAGTCCGATGTAGTAGAGGATGTAGGTCGCCACCACGATGAAAGAGCCCAGCACCAGT
>CAZKMN010000194.1:0-2993 GCA_964553905.1 uncultured Oscillibacter sp. | reverse complement strand
CGTTGTCCAGCGATTGAAATTCCACATAGATATTCATGTTGCGGGCGTTTTCCACAATAAACGTCTCGACATACGGCAGCAGCCGAATCGAGAGAAAAATCAGCATAAATCCCAGCAGCACGCACTCGTAAAAGCCCGCGCCGATTGCCAGACCCATGCAGGCGCAGGCCCACAGGCCCGCCGCCGTGGTCAGGCCCTTGACCTCCTGACGACCGGTCACAATGATGGTCCCGGCGCCCAAAAAGCCGATGCCGTTGATGACCTGCGCGCCAAAGCGGGAGACATCCGTGCGAATGCCGATCTCACCAGCCAGCGGTGCCCACGCGTGGGTCACCATGTAAAATTCATATTGGCTCAGCAGCATTGTCAGCGCCGCGCCCAGACACACCAGCATATAGGTCCGAAATCCGGCAGGACGGCGCTTGCGCTCCCGCTCCAATCCGATCAGTCCGCCAAACAGCATGGCCAGTGTCAGCCGCAGCAGCATGGACCAGAGATTCAACTGCCGCAAATAATCCAGTGCCTCCAGCACAGTGATCGAGCCCCCTTTCTCCGAAGCGCCGCCAAGTGGGAGATCAAGGAGGAAGAAGTGGCCCCGGCCAGTTCTTCCTCCCACTTTCCACCCAGTTGACCGCAACGTGGCAAATTGGAAACGCTTGCGTAATTGTTATTCCTTAAAAAGTAGGAAAAGTTTCCTTTATATGTACCATTTATCGCGCAAAATGTCAATAACTTTTCAAAAGTCCGGCTGTTTTTTGGTTATTTTACCTTAACAGACGGTGCGGGTTTAGAAAACGTTTGATCTCTCTTTGGAAAAAGCGGGCTCCCGAAGGAGCCTGCTTTTTATACGTGGATATAGTGGGCCGTCCGGCTCCCATCGCGCTCCAGCAAAAATTCCAGCGCCCGGTGAGGCGGCGGATTTTCTGTAAAGTCGGAAACCTGCGGGCAATCGGAAAAATACAGCTTCGATCCGGCATTTGCCAGAACGCGCAGCGCGTCAGGATGGGCGCTTTCGTAGCGCCGATCGCTGGATGCACAGCAAATTGTGGCCTCGGGACGGATCATCTCCACCAGCTTTTGGGACACGCCGTCCTTCTGTCCATGATGCCCCACCTTGAAAATGGCGGCGCGGAGCTCCTCCTGCGGGATCTCCCCATACCCGGCGCGATTGGTATCGCCGGGCAGCAAGACCGCCGTGGGGCCGTATTCCAGCCGCAAAATCAGGCTGAAATTATTCATAGCCGCATCCAGCACGGTCAGTTGCCGGATAAACTCTGACTCCTGCCCGCACTCATACAGCGCGGCAAGGGCAGCTTCCAACTCCCGGCAGCGATTCTTTGTGGGGGCAAGCACCTGATAGCGAAGCCCCGGGCACAAAAGGCCGCTGTCACCGGCGCACAGCGCGCGCACCGATTGGCTCTCCGCGCACACGGCGCGATAGTCGTTCAGCGCCCGGATAAACTTTTTCTGGGACGGCGTGGTCCCCCGTTCCGGGTCCAGCGCCGTCATGCATCTGTAAAAGTCCTTTGGCAACGTCTGCCACAAAACATGGGGTGACCATGCGCGCGCAGCGGACAAAAGGCCGCAGGTATGATCCTCGTGGATATGGGTGTTGACCATGCAGTCGATGTGTGAAAGGCCCCGTCGCCGGAGCTCCTCCGTCAGAGACACACGTCCGGTAGCGCGGAGGGCATACTCCTCCGGCTCCGCGCTTCCGCCGTCGATCACCATCACAAACACGCCGTCTTGCGCCTGTGGGTCCGGGCATTCCAAGAGGATTGCCTCCCCATAGCCCACATTGACAAATGTCAATTTCAGTGTTTCCATGGGCTCACTTGATCGCTTTCCTGATATAGAAGCTGGAGAGGATCAACACCAGCAGCGTCATTACAATGGCGCCCGCGCTGCCGAAGCCGAACTTCAGGCTCTTGATACCATAATTATAAAGGAATTGGGTAATGGTGGAAGTGGTGCCGGCCGGGCCGCCGCCGGTGAGGATATTGACCTTCTCGAACAGGCGGAAGGTGTCGATCGTCCTCAGCAGCGCGCACAGGGCCAATCCGCTTTTGATATTCGGAATCGTGACGTACCAGAACTGCTGGATCACGCCTGCGCCATCGATGCGGGCGGCCTCATACTGGCTTTCCGACACGGATTGCAAGGAGGCATACAGCAGCAGGAAGACGAAGGGCACATTCTGCCACACGTCGATGAGCAAAATCGTTCCAAAGGCCGTTTTGGTGTCCATAAACCAGTTGAACACCGGAAGGCCCAACCCAGTGAGGAACTGATTGACGATGCCGTAGTTAGAAGAGAGCATCATCCGCCAGCTCAGCGCCACCGTGACGGCGGGCAGCAAATAGGGCAACAGCAGCAGTGTCCGCATGGCTTTTTGCCCGCGTTTGAGGCTGTTTACAAAAACCGCCACCAGCAGTCCCAGCGTCATCTCAAAAAACACCGCCAAAATGGTGAATTTGATGGTATTGAGAACTGCCTGACGGAAATATCCGTTTTGAAGCAGGGTTTGATAGTTGTTGAATTGGATGAACTGGGCGCTATCCGCCCCTTTGAGGTAGTTGTAGTCGGTAAAGCTATAAAGGAACGTAAAAATCAGGGGATATGCCGTCAGGACGATCAGCACCAGCAGAGTCGGCGTGATCATCAGGCGCGGAAAGGCGCGCTCCCCCAGACGGGGCTCTTTGGCGTGCTTTCCTTTTAAGGCCGCTTGCTTCATAGGGTGCCCTCTCGATCTGAGACCTGCGTCTCGGTTTTGTCTTTCTCTCTATCCTGCCGGAGCCCCATGGGGCTCCGGCAGGATAGAGCAAATTTTATGCTTGCGTAAAATTGGATGCGGAAATCAGGCCAGCAGCAGCTCCAACTGCTGTTGTGCGTCGGCGAGACCCTGATCCATGGTCTTAGTCCCCTGGATCACAGCGTCCATCTCGGTACCCAGCGTGTTGGTGAACTCGGCCCACTGCTCGATGACGGGGCGA
>CAZKMN010000193.1:0-3018 GCA_964553905.1 uncultured Oscillibacter sp. | reverse complement strand
ATGAGAAAGGTGTGCCGTTCCTGTATTACAATTGGAACAAGTACGTCAACCGCAATAACCCCGACGATGTCATTACCAAGGAGGCATACGCAGAACTGTCGGAGCAGGACAAGCAGCAGTACAAGGGAGTGAAGAACCGTGAGATACGTGTGCTGTTCAATATCGACCAGACGCTACTGTCTATGGCCAACGAAACTGCCTACACTACGGCATTGAAGAAGGATGGCACGGTGGAGGATAGAGGTTATGGCGACAAGGAGGACAAGCAACTGCACGGGCGCGTCAACGGATTCCTTCAGAAGATGAAGGACAACCTTGTGAATGTCCGTCAGGACGGTACGGGTGTGGCACATTACGACACTGAGAAGGATGTCATCTATCTGCCACGGCAGCGTGACTTCGAGCACTACAACGACTATGTACAGGAGATGATGCGCCAGTTGGTGTCTGCTACAGGTCATCAGCAGCGGTTGGCACGTGAGGGCATGGTCATGAAGAACGGCAAAGCCCCGTCTGAGGATGCCGTGAAGAAGGAGAAGCTCATCACGGAACTTGCTTCGGGTGTGAAGATGCTCGAACTGGGACTGCCCGCTCGCTTGTCGAAGGACAGCTTGGGCATGGTGGATTATTGGACGAGGGAACTGAAGGAAGACCCTTGCCTGATTGATGCCATCGAGAGTGAGGTAAACGGTGCGCTGAAGGTATTGAAGAAAGCCGAACTGGGTGAAAAGGTAGAATATGCCACCGACCAGCATCAGCGAGAGACGGCGCAGATGCAGGGACAGTTGCCCAACCATTATTTCGTGGCTGACGAAATCAAGCAGCATCCCAACGAGGAGCAGCGTACCGTGGTTATCGTGCGCGATGATGCTAATAAGACCGCCGATGTGGTGTTGCCACAGGGTGCGTCGTTGGAGGTGAATAACGAGATCAAGGGCATGAACAAGCAACGCTTCAGCAATGCCTTGCAGAAAGAGGGTTATGGCAACGTGCGTTTCTACAATCCCGATGGTGCCTTGGGTTTCCGTCCCGATGACAGTTATTTCGCAGACAAGAAAATCACGGTATCGAGGTTGCGCAACTGGTCTATCGAAGACCTATCCTCATTAGATGCCACGGAAGCCGTAACTCACAGCCGTGACATCGGTTTCGACAATGTGCAGTTGGTGAAGGACGACAAGGAGCGGTGGGCATTGTACATCAAGCCCGAAGGCAAGGAAGGCTTTGCCGTCTATCCCGACAAAGGTGACCTCAATCATTTCTTCACCACCTTGAAGCAGTCGATGGACAATATCGAGCGTGTGCGAGAGGAATTGGCGCAAAAGTATTATGCTATGGCAGAGGCTAAGCCCGACCTGAAAGTCGATATTTTCGGTGGCAATGAGCAGGAGGTTGATCTGAACCGCATCCAGCGTGTGGCAGTGTTCCGCGCCAAGTCGGGCGAATGCCTGTGTGCAGCCACTATCGATGGCAAGAAACTGCAGCCGAGAAGTGTCAGTCCGTCACAATGGCAACGGCTTTGGGTGGCTCCTGACAGGGATTCCTACAAGCAGAGCCTTGCCGCCTCGCTGTTTGCCGATGTATTGCAGAAAGACAACAACGTCGAGCAAAGTACACAGGAGAAGCAGGAAGAAGCGACGGAGGTGAAGCAAGCAGAGACGGCTACTGTTGTAAAGAATGAGGAGCAGAAGGAAATGGCACAGCAGGAAGATAAGCCTTCAGACCAGAAAGAACAGACATCAGAACAAAGAGAAGAGAAGAAGGAAGAAAAGGCTGTCAAGGTTGCTATCTCTCCCCTTGTCCAACAATATCGTGACTTGAAGAAAAAACATCCTGATGCTATTCTTCTCTTTCGTTGCGGTGATTTCTACGAGACTTACAAGGATGATGCAGTAAAGGCATCCAAGATATTGGGCATTACGCTGACAAAGAGCAATGGGCGTAAGGATGATGAAGGCAAGCCGTTGGCAATGGCTGGATTCCCATATCATGCTCTCGATACCTATCTGCCGAAGCTCATTCGTGCGGGAGAACGGGTAGCTATTTGTGACCAGTTGGAAATGCCGAAGCAGACAACATCGTCGAAGCGTGGAATTACGGAGATGGTGTCACCGGGAAAAGAGGCTGGAAGGCCGATGGCACAGGAGAGCCAGGAAACAGAACAACACACCAGTCTAAGGAGATAGGCGTATGGGAAAGAACGCAGCGTATGCCGCACAATATGCGGAAGAATCCAAAGAGCAGATGCGGAGGTATGGGATTCCTGCCTCCGTCATCTTGGCGCAAGCCATTTTGGAGAGTAGCAACGGACAGAGCCAACTGTCTCGCGAGTGCAACAATCACTTCGGCATCAAGGCTACGGATTCGTGGCTGAAGAATGGCGGTGAGTATGGAGTCTATACGGACGACAAGCCTAATGAGAAGTTCTGCAAGTACAAAAGCGTGGGTGACAGTTATGAACATCACTCTCAGTTCTTGAAGCAGAACAAGCGTTATGCGCAGTGCTTCACGCTTTCACCTGACGATTACAAGGGATGGACGAAGGGCATTGAGAAGGCTGGCTATGCCACGGGCGGTGGTTATGCAGCGAGTCTGCAACGCGTCATTGAAGCCAACGGACTGGACAAGTATGACCGTGAGGTGATGGCAGAGATGCGAGCAGAAGGTCGGTCGTTCGGCGTGGAGAATAATCCTCGCAGAGAAATGCCTGCTGCCCATGTACCGCAGTCTGCCGGGTATTCCTTTCCTGTAGAGCGAGAGGAATTTCTCTTCATCACCTCGCCTTTCGGTAATCGCCAAGACCCTATGGATGCCACCAAGCAGCAGATGCACAAGGGCATTGACATCAAGACGAACCATGAGGCGGTGCTGGCTACGGAAAACGGCGGAAAGGTGGTTGCGGTGAACCATAATGCGAACACGTCAGGAGGGAAATCCGTCACCGTGGAATACAGCCGTGAGGGTGGCAGCAAGGTGCAATGCTCCTACCTGCATCTTTCCGACATAGCAGTAAAGGTA
>CAZKMN010000192.1:0-3045 GCA_964553905.1 uncultured Oscillibacter sp. | reverse complement strand
TTTTACGATGCGCCCCGATTCCCTGAGGTCACCGGTCACCGACCGGACGGCCTCAAGCAGATGCTGGACGCCAAAGGCCCCAAGGCGGTGGCGGATTGGGTGCTGGCGCAGAAAAAGCTGCTCATTTGCGATACCACCACCCGGGACGCCCACCAGTCTTTGCTGGCAACCCGTGTCCGCACGCGGGATATTGTCAAGGGCATGGACGCCACCAGCGAAATTCTGGCGGACGCATTTTCACTGGAGTGCTGGGGCGGCGCCACCTTCGATGTGGCCTACCGCTTCCTCCACGAATCCCCATGGGAGCGTTTGGATCTCATCCGGAAAAAAGCGCCAAACCTGCTGCTGCAAATGCTGCTGCGGGGCGCCAATGCCGTGGGCTATACAAACTATCCCGATAATGTGATCCGGGAGTTTATCAAGGAAGCCGCCCGCTCGGGAATCGATGTGTTCCGGGTGTTCGACTCTTTGAACTGGCTGCCCGGCATGTCCGTCGCCATGGACGAGGTCCTCAAGCAGAATAAGATCTGCGAGGCCACAATCTGCTATACCGGCGATATTCTGGACCCCAAGCGGGACAAATATCCTCTGACATACTACGTTGATCTGGCTAAAGAGCTGGAAAAACGGGGCGCGCACATGCTGGCGATCAAGGATATGTCCGGCATTCTCAAGCCGTATGCCGCCAAGAAACTGGTCTCCACGCTCAAGCAGGAGATCGGGATTCCCATCCAGCTTCATACCCACGACACCTCCGGCAATCAGGTGGCGGCCTATCTGCTGGCAGCCGAGGCCGGTGTGGATGTGGTGGACTGCGCGATTTCCTCCATGTCGTCTCTCACCAGCCAGCCCTCGCTCAACGCGGTGGTGGCGGCGCTTCAGGGCACCGAACGGGATACCGGCCTTGACCTGCAACGCCTGCAATCCCTCACGGAGTATTGGGAGGATGTCCGCAAGCGCTATGACAGCTTTGAATCCGGCATCCGCTGCCCCTCCACGGATATTTACCGCTATGAGATTCCCGGCGGTCAATACACCAATCTCAAGCCGCAGGTGGAGTCTCTGGGACTGGGAAGCCGTTTTCAGGAGGTGCGGGAGAATTACCGCAAGGTCAATACGCTGCTGGGCGATATCGTCAAGGTGACCCCCTCCAGCAAGATGGTGGGCGATCTGGCCATTTTCATGACGCAAAACGGATTGACCCCGGAAAATCTGGCGGAAAAGGGCGAGAATCTGGCATTTCCCGATTCGGTCGTCAGCTACTTTTCCGGCATGATGGGCCAGCCTGCCGGCGGATTCCCACCGGCGCTGCAAAAGGCGGTCCTGAAGGGAAAGAAGCCCATTACCTGCCGCCCCGGCGAGCTGTTGCCGGAGGTGGATTTTGAGGAGAAAAAGCGGGAGATGTCCGCTTTTGATCCCGACCCCACGTGGCGAGGCATTCTCAGCTATTGCCTCTATCCCAAGGTCGTTGAGGACTTCGTGAAGAGCCGGAAGGAATACGGCTATATCATGCGCCTTGGCAGCCATGTGTTTTTCCACGGTCTGGCTGTGGGCGAGACGAACAAGGTCAACATTGCCGATGGTAAAACGCTGGTTATCAAATTCCTGGGACTGGGCGAGGTGGATAACGAGGGAATGCGGACGGTGAGCTTTGAGCTCAACGGCATCCGACGGGACGTTCAGGTGCCCGATGAAGCCGCCCAGAAAAATATTGTCAAGGTCCCCATGGCGGACCCGGAGGACAAAAGTCAGGTCGGCGCGTCCATCCCCGGCGCGGTCAGCAAGATCAACGTCAAGCCCGGCGACACCGTGGAGAAAAATCAGACGCTGGTCACCATCGAGGCGATGAAGATGGAAACCGCCGTCACCGCCCGTATGAGCGGCGTGGTGGAGAGCATTTCGGTGCACGAGGGCGATTCCGTCAAGGGCGGGCAGCTCCTCCTGACAATCCAGTAACTCGGCGATTTACACAAAAGAGCCGCCCGCAGTCGGGCGGCTCTTATTTTGTGCGCGCAAAACGCACAAAAATCCCCTTGGGGAGAGCGGCTCCTTTTGTGTAAAATTCTTTATTTTGAAAGAATCCTGTCATAATTATGCAAAAAAGAAATTCTTTTGCAAGATGACATTCTGCGACTTGCAAATATCTTACAAAAATTTAAAAAAAGCCTTGAAAAATGAAAGAAATTCCTGTATGATATGCAAGTAATGCAAGACTTGGATACCAAGAAAGAAAGAGGATCAAAACGATGAAAAAATTTCTGTCTTTGCTTCTGGCCACGTTGACACTAGCTACCGTACTGAGCGGCTGCGGGGAAAAGGCCCCTGCGGAAACCAACGCTGAAACCCCGGCGGAGGCTCCGGCCGGCGGCGAGCTGACGTTTAGCACCGGCGGCGATCAGGGCACGTATTACGGCTACGGCAGCGTTTTGGCGCAGGCCATCACCACCGACACCGCTACCAGCGTCACCGCTGTGGTGAGCAACGGCTCTCAGGATAACATCGAGCTGATGGATATGGGCACCCGCCAACTGGGCTTTGTCCAGTCCGACGTGATGAGCTATGCCTATGAAGGCACCAACCTCTTTGACGGCGCCCCTGTGACGGATATCTCCGTTGTGGCGGCTCTCTATATGGAGCAGATCCAGATCGTCACCTGCGACCCCACCATCAAGAGCGTGGCGGATCTCAAGGGCAAGAACGTGTCCATCGGCGCCTCCGGCTCCGGCGTGTACTATAACGCCATCGACGTGCTGGGCGCTTACGGCCTCACGGAAGCGGACATTAAGCCCACCTTCCAGAACTTTGGCGACAGCGTGGATGCGCTGACTGACGGCAAGATCGACGCTGCCTTCGTGGTGGCAGGCGCTCCCACCGTGGCTGTGACCACGCTGGCGACCTCCAAGGACGTGTATCTGGTGAGCTTGGATGAAGAGCATGTAAATAAGCTCATCGAGACCTCTCCCTATTATAGCCCCTACACCATCTCCAAGGACGTCTATGGCACCGACGAGGATTGCAACACGGTGGCCGTGGGCGCTGTGGTGA